>JBDRKD010000050.1:0-20634 GCA_043814255.1 Microcaldota archaeon | reverse complement strand
GAAGCTCTGCGCGTATCTGCTTTGTGTATCTATTCACTGTTTGCTCAATTGTCGGGGCTGAAGTCATGTATGCCATTAGCCCGTTATTGTGCCTGAAAATAACTCCTTCCCAACCTTCGGATGACTCCAACGTCCATAGGTCCTTGGGACTCACTGAAAACAAGTATTTTGGATTTGAATAGTATCCTTTTTCGAAAAATGACAATTCTGTGCAGTTCGACCTATCCATCGGACCAGAGAATTTTATTCCACGGATGGACTGGCTCTCATTCAACGTCCAGCCGTCAGGTATATCCAATCCAAACTGATAGATTACATTTGAATAACCGCTGGCCCCCAGATATCCGTTACACCCCATTACATTTCCATCTATGGGTGGATGCACACAATTGAATGAAGTTGTATTGCAATAATCTAAGCTGCATACGTTATCATCGTCACAGCTCTCTGGGCATGAGCCGCAGTCCTGAAGACATGAGTCAGAACTCTCCCCGTTCTCGCAGAACCCGTTCCCGCAGCAGGGGGTTATGGTTGAATGGACACATTCGAACCCTGTCTCCTCCCAGCATATGTCATCCGTGCATGGGTCCCCATCTTCACAACTTGACGGACATAGGTCGGGGAATGGACACTGTTTTGGGTCTGAGACGACTGAGCCGTCATAACATGTATAATTTATGTCCCCGTTGGCTGTGACATTCGTATCGTTCATCGTCTGTCCGGGTCCTCCCCCGCCAAGAAACGGGCATCCCAGTAGGAATAGCGCCAGAAGCAACACAGCAAACTGTTTCATAAATAGGCATTGGCAATAGTATATTTATAGTTTATCATTAAAGACTATTTGCTAAAATTGATGTGGGGTTTTGTTATGAGGAACATTTATGTTGAATCGTCCAAAGATGAACCAATTGAAAGGAAGCCTTTTGAGATTGTAGAGAGGAAGGGAATCGGGCATCCAGATACAATGATAGACGGGATAGTCGAATCATTCAGTGTTAATCTATGCAGGGACTACCTGAAGGAGATTGGGAAGATTATGCACCACAATGTCGATAAAGGACAGATATGTGGTGGATCGACTATCGTTGATTATGGTGGCGGGAAGTTCATAAAACCAATACATGTTCTTCTCAGTGGAAGAGCTACAGACACTGTTAACGGAACCAGAATCCCTGTTGAGGCAATAGGCATCAAATCCATAAAGGAATTCCTCACTATACATTGTAGAAACCTAGACGTAGCGCAGGATGTCACTGTTGATTCATATGTATCTGCAGGTTCAAAGGATCTTGTGGATGTCTTTCTGAGGGCGCCAGAGATACCGCTTGCAAATGACACAAGCTTTGGGGTTGGGTTTGCGCCCCTGAGCGAGACTGAGAGGGTTGTCATTGCAGTTGAAAAGATGCTCAACTCTTTGGAGTACAAGAAGAAGTGCCCTGTTGTTGGGGAAGATATAAAGGTCATGGGGCTAAGGGAACGGGATGAGATGATTCTTACAATATGCATTGCGTTTGTATCGAAATATGTAAGCGGCCTTGAGCAGTACAAGGAATTGAAGGAGAGGATAACTGATGATGTGGTGGCTGAAGCTCAGAACCATACGAAATACATGGTCAGCGTGTCAATAAACACCGGAGATGATTACGAACGGGAATCAGTATATCTGACCCTCACAGGACTATCCTGTGAAATGGGGGACGATGGAAGCGTTGGGAGGGGAAATAGGCCGAATGGCCTAATAACTCCATGCAGGCCAATGACTATGGAAGCGGCAGCTGGAAAGAATCCGGTGAACCATGTCGGAAAGATATACAGCGTGATGGCCTTTGAGATTGCGAATGATGTAGTTGCAAAACATGAATACGTGAATGAATGTGAAATCAACTTACTCTCGCAAATCGGGATGCCGATAGACCAGCCAAAGAGCGCGAATATAAAAGTCATAACAAAAAACGGAAACCTGGATAGTGGGTGCAAAAAGGAAATAGAGAACACTGTCGACTGGTGGCTGGCGAATGTAACAAACACGACTGAACGAATAGTGGATGGAAAATCATCTGTGTATTACTGATTATGTGTAGCTTCTTCTCAACTCGGTCACTGCCCTTAATGCGACAAGGTAGGATAGGACTGAGAACACTGCCAATATCCCTGCTCCGATCAACATATCCGCATCTGCTGTGTTTGAGGCCGCACGCGCCATTACCGATGTTGGGGAATAGATGACCAATGGACTATATGGGAGCACAAGGGAAACCATTGCGAACATTCCTGCAACAGATGACATTGCGTTGGCTTCCCTAACTGTCTTTGATTTGCAGGAGAACACAACGCTCAACGAGACCAACAGCAAGGAGAGTGAGAGGGAAACGAACAGCAGCAGAGGGATGTTTGAGGTCGGTATTTGCAATGAAACCATCGTAAGCCAGGCTGCGGAGCAGAGCACAGAAATCAGTACGAGTGGAAAAACCTTGTAAACTGCTATTGAATTATTAGAGATGGGCGATACCAACAGGAGTTCTATCGTATTCCTCTTCCTCTCGGTAAAGATGCTTTGGGTAGAGAGGGACATTGCAACTATGGCTGGAAGGATTATGCATATTGGTATGAGTATACCGTAACCCATCTGGATAAACTCTGCGCTTCCCTCAAAATTTCTCTCTACGCGAAAATCGAAGTTGTTTTCCTCGAGAGCCTGGGCAAAAGAGATCTTTTCTGAGACTGATTTTATCTTCGCTATGGCAAAGCTGGACATTATGTTGGATGGATCTGATTTGACTTCCTTTGAATCGATATCGATTGTTGCTGCCGCTGTGTTGATGGGACTTGGTCTGGAAGTCTGTTTCGTATCTGTTGAACCTGTAATGATAACATTTACGCCAGAGCCCTCCAGCTCCTTGATGAGTTCCGTCTCGTTGGAGGTTATGGTTATGGTCACTGGAACGTCAGTAGTAAGGATATGTGAATAGCTCGTGTATATAAAGAGGAGCATTGAGATTAGGAGAAACTGTACCAGTATGGAGAATAGGAATGCCCTGTCCATTCCTATTTCCACAATCTCTTTTTTTATCAGAGCGCGTTTTATACCCACATAGTCACCCCATGAGGCTCGTTACCAAGTAGTAGTTATATCCTGCGTGAAGCACTGATGCCAGAAGCACGCTAGGCCAGAAGCACTTGGCCCAATATCCAGCACCGCTCACAGAAGTGCATACTGCATGAACCCCGATTGCGCTTAACCGGAAGACTGTCGCCATCCCGAATACTGGTACCAGTAATAAACTCTCCCCGATGCCAAAAGAGATGCCGATGATTGCCCCTGTGATGATCCCCTGGCGCAGACTGCGCGGCTTCATCACATAAACGCCTATTGCCTTGAGAACCTCTTCCACCATCGCAAGAGCCATGAGAAGTATCACAATCCTTGTGCCCAACGTGAATATGACAAGTGCGAAGACAAGTAATTGAACAGGGGTCGTCAGTGAAAATGCAACGAGGCCCATCCCAATTGCCGCTCGATTCCCCTTCCCCAGTATATCTATCATTCCCTCATACAACTGTTTTATCCCGGGCTTTATGGAGAATGCAAATGCTTCTGTTGAGAATGCAGAAAGTGCCAAAATCAACGCTGAGATGCCGATTATGAGCAACGTCAACGTGGGGAACAGTGGGAACATTGAGTCTTCAGACACCTGTGTTGCAATATATGTTGCCGGGGAGACATCGGCTAGGAATGCGGTATACGGGAACACCTTTAGCATCGTAATGAGGAAGAGCATTGTGAAAATGACTGTCGATGATATTGAAGATGCAAGTGTTGCCTCCTGCACGCTGCGCGAGATGGATGATACGAGCGCGTTCATTGAAATCATTAGAAATGCAACTGAAAGCAGAACGACAAATACCCCAATAGGATTGTGGAATGTAAACCCTGAGAAATAAACAATTGTAACCCATACTGCCCCGACAACTACGACAAACAGCATGTTCGAGACGACCTTTGATAGCAGTATGCGCTTCCGGTCTATCGGGGTTGAAAAAAGCACCTCAAGAACCTTGTTCTCACGATCATATGCTATGCTTTGTATGATGGGAAGGCTCCACAGGAATATTGGGGAGAACAGCAGTATTGGTGTGAGAAGTCCCTTCACCAAATCCTCGATGCCTAAATCATCACCAAATGCGTATTTGCTCCCCTTGTCCATCCTGACCACCTTATCCACTGCCTCTTTTACCGAAAGTTCGGCCATCACAGAGATTGGTCTGTCACTCCCTATGAATATGCCTTCTGTTTCATTGACAATGTAGATGGCGTGCACTTCCCCCGAAGCCAACATCCTCTGGGCCGTGCGCAGGTCTGTTTTTATGGTATATGCCGTGTGGATGTTTTCTAGTTCTTCAATGGATTGATGATAGCCTCGCTCAACGACAGCTATCTTTGTCAGTTTATTTGAAACCGGCATGGAGGAGAGTAGGTTGCCTTGAGCGAATGACCCAACAGAATCTATAAGCACCCCAGTTATGAAAAGAGTTATGAGGAAGCTCATGAGTATTGTGCCCAAGAATCGGGTATCCCCAAAAGTTGATTTGAGTTCTTTGAATGCAAGGGGAATCATCCCTTCACCTTCCTAGTGACTTTTACAAAGACGTCCTCAAGTGTTGGGCTGACCGTATCGATAGACAAGATGTGTGCATTTGTTTTTTTAGCTGTGGATGATACCTTGTTGATGCCTTCGTGGATGCTCTTGACTGGAACCAACAGGCTCCGACCCTTCCTTCTCGCCTTGGTCAGTTTTGAAAATGCACCGTTGTCCTCTTCGAGCACAACGCGTAAGAACAACGCCTTTCCCAAACCCGCCTTGAGTGCCTCCGGCTTTCCCTGGGAGGCGATTCGTCCATTGTTTAAAACGATGAGCTTGTCACAAAGGAAATCTGCCTCGTCCATGTAGTGGGTGCACATTATTATTGTCCTGCCCTCGTCCCTCATCTCAAGAACCTTCTCCCTGAGATCGCGTGCTGAAGCGGGATCAAGACCCATTGTTGGTTCATCAAGAATTAGAACCTTTGGGTCATTGACTAGCGCACGCGCAACAGAGAGCCGCTGCCTAAGGCCCTTTGAATATTCACCTATCTTTCTGTCTGCATGCTTCACTATATCCATGAATTCTAGCAAACTGTCTACATGATCTTCTGTCTCGTATAACTGGGAGAACAACTCAAGGTATTCGCGCCCAGTCATGTAATCATACGTGCGGGGTTCTTCCGGCAGATAACCTATTATCTTCCTTATCTCTTCCGGTTTATCGATTATATCCATCCCCATAACAGAAGCTGTTCCGGATGTTGGGCTGAGTATCGTTGAAAGTATCCTAACTATCGTGCTCTTTCCGGCACCGTTCGGGCCCACTATCCCGAATATCTCCTGGTTGCTTATGCTAAAGCTCACGTCATTAACCGCTTCAAAATCCCCAAACTTCTTAGAAATGTGTTCGGCCTTTATCACAAATGGATATTCCCAAAAAAAGAATATAAACTGATGCACCATCAATGTTAACATGGAAAAAGTGGTCACTGTCTTCGGAACACGACCCGAGATCATAAAGATGTCCCTGCTCATTCCGCTTCTTGATAAGGGCTTTGACCACTCGTTCCTGTTTACATCACAGCATTATTCAAAGAACATGGCACAGGTATTTTTCGATGATCTCCGACTCAGGGAACCAGATGATTACCTCTGTGTGAAGAGTTCGGACTACCGGAAACTTGAGACTGCAATCCTGAAGAAATTGAAGATGTTGAAACCGAGTCATGTGGTTGTTTATGGGGATACGAATTCGACACTCTCTGGAGCTCTCGCTGGAAGGAATGTGGGGGCCGAAATAATCCATGTTGAAGCAGGATTGAGGAGCTTTGACACGAGGATGCCTGAGGAATATAACAGGATTAAAACAGACTGGCTATCTTCGCTCCTCCTTGCACCAACAGAACTCAATAGAAATTTCATTATGAGGGAGGGGATTGAGGGAACCGTTTGTGTTGTGGGGAACACAGTGGTTGATGCATGCCTGCACTACCTGAAGAGGACAAACCAGAGGAAATGCCTTCAGAGATTTGGCATTAAGAAGGGCGAATACATCCTGGTGACTGCGCATAGGCAGGAGAACGTAGATGACCCGAGAAATGTGATGAAGATACTCAAGACTCTTGGGAATGTGGGGAAAACAGTTCTTTTCCCAATACATCCAAGGACAAAGAAACGATTGAGTGAGCGAAAGTACACGATACCGAAGAACTTGAGGATTGTTGATGCAATAGGCTATTTGGAATTCCTCGGGTTGTTGAAGAACTCGGCGCTTGTGCTCACTGATTCGGGGGGGGTTCAGGAGGAGGCGATTACGCTCAATGTCCCATGCCTTACGATTAGGAATTCTACTGAACGGTGGGAGACTGTAATCGAGGGGGGGAATTCGCTTGTTGGGCTGGAACCAAGTGTTGTCTCATACTGGGTGAGGATGATCCTTGAATCTGATTTGGGGAGTAGGATGCGGGATGCCCGTAATCCATATGGGGATGGGAACGCGTCCAGAAAGGCGTTCAGTGAGATAAAGGAATTTGTGTCCGTGTAAGCATCATCTGCATAGGAGCTTCTCGTTTTCTCTGAACCACTGGACAAATGAACCTATGCCATCGTCTATCGAAACCTTTGGGGAATACCTTAGGAGCCTTCTCGCCTTATCTATGTTTGCATATGTATCCCTGACGTCACCCTTCTGGTCGGGCATATGCTTGATTCTCGCTTTTTTTCCAATCTTATTTTCTATTATGCTAACAAGACCTGAGAGCCTTATTGGGTCCGATCTGCCTAGGTTTATTGTCTCGAACCCGAGTGGTTTTTCAACTGCAGACACGGTACCGTCTATGATATCTTTGACGTGTGTGTAGTCCCGGCTGCTCCTGCCTGTTCCATAAAGCTGGATTTTCCTTCCGGTACATATAAGCCTCGTAAACTTGTGAATGGCCAGGTCTGGCCTTTGTCTGGGCCCATAGACAGTGAAATACCTGAGACAGGTTATTGGTAATCCGTAGAGTTTGTTGTAGGTGTTGCATAGGAGCTCGCCTGCCCTTTTGCTTGCCGCGTATGGGGAGATTGGGTTAACTGCGGGATCTGATTCCGAGAACGGAACGGTTCCGTTTCCATAGACGCTTGAGGACGATGCATAGACCATGTTGCCTACGCCTGCAGACCTTGCGCAGTTGAGGACACTGATTGTCCCTATGGTGTTTGTATCGAAATATGCCTTCGGATTTTCTATCGATGGCCTCACGCCTGCCTTGGCCGCAAGGTGGATGACTGTATCTGTGCCTTTCCTAAATGCCTTCTTTAATGCCTTCTCATTGCGTATATCGCATCTCCGGAAGGAGAACAGCTTCTTGTCCAACAGTCCCTTAAGGTTGTTCTTCTTGTGCCTCATTGGATAGAAACCGTCAAAATTGTCCACGCCTGTTACGCTGTGCCCGTCGGACACAAGCCTTTCGCACAGATGAGAACCTATGAATCCCGCGCATCCCGTAACAAGAATTTTCATATAATCTCCCTGTATAATTTTAGATGTGCCTCCCCTGTCCTCTTGATGTCGTGATTACGTTTGGCATATTTAAATGCTCTCTTGGCGATTCCTTTCCTTTCCCTTTCGTTTTCCATCAATTGCCGGACGTCCTCAGTAAGCTTCTCTGGGCTTCCCGAAAGCACCCCGACGCCTGCTCCGCTCAAAAGCTCATCTGGGTCCAGGGAGAGAGACACCACAGTTGCATGCCTGAGCCATGCCTGTATGAATGTGTTTGGGAAACCGGCTGAGTCAGACGTGTCCACCAATAGCTTCGCTTCTGAAATGTGGTTGTTCACCTGTTCCTGTGGAAGAAACCCCAGTATATGCAGGTTATCCAGCTTCCCTGTGCGTGCCATCACGCTCTCGAATTCTTCGTGTTCGGTTATCCCCCCAATCATCTCGAAGTTGTACTGTGGAAGTTTCTTGGCAAGAGAGATGAATTCCCCTGGGAACTTATAGCTCACAGCCCTGCTGACCCAGACAACGGTATCCTTCTTCTTTGGTTTTTCATTAGGCATTGGGTGCCCTGAGCGTATGACACGAATGTCCGCATCCGGCAGGAGTTTGCCCATTGCTTCCTTGAGATAATCTGCGGTGGCGATGATAATCCTTGCCTTTGAGAGTCCATAAAGATATAGCCTCTTCTTCAACAGCTGGCGGGAGATGCCTGCCCATAGGTTCCCTTTCAGTGTACAGTCATCTATGTGCGCAATCGAGAATACGAATGGCTTGTTGTTCCTTTCAGCCCAGCTCGCAAAATACCCGGTGACGATGCTCGACCCCCTCTGGTGGACTATATCCGGGTTTATTTGGTCCAGTGCCCCATCAAAATCGGGCCTGTTGTATGTAAAAAGAGTGTTCGCGAGTAGATATGGGGAGAGCCTCAGGAGCCCGTATTTCGATTTCCTGAAACTCTTAATAGGATGTATGAACTGACCACCGGCCTCTTTTGGAAAGTCTTTTCCCTCGTCATCAACTATATAATGCGTCTCCCATCCATTGCTCTGGAGCTCTTTTCCTATGTAATGAAGCTGTATTTCCGCTCCGCCTATGTTCTTGCTCAGGAGCGGGTGGCCCATAACATAGTAGCATACTTTCTTCATAACCTATCCCTGTGCCTAGATTAACAAGCAACGAATATAAAGTTAAACATGTAAAAAAGATTACTTGTTCTTTATGCGGAAATGAGATCCATGATACAACCTGTTTCCATTATACAGAAGGTCAGGCTGAAACCAGAGCGCCTAGCATCATTGAGCAGAAGATTTGGGAGAAATGGAAGAGAGACATATGTTGATGCATATAACAAGGGAAACCCAGTTTCCGAAATTCAGCGCTATATAGAGAAGCTCGGACCATTGCAGGAGAAATATCCTCTTGTCGCATGCGCTCGGAATAGTGCAATGATTTCCTCTTTTAGCTGGAATCTCCAGGATATCACAACGTTCGCTATGAGCAAGGTGATGCGTGTCCCGCAGGTTGGTCCCTTCAAGAATCTGAGTGCGCGTAAGTATTGTTCCGGGTCGAAACCAAAGGATGTGGCACGGGAGATTCAAAGAGCCAAGAGAGACTATGGCCTTACGAATGGTATTTTCAATTGGGCGGGAGAACACACTGAATCCCTTATTGGCGTACAGGAGAACATGCAGCAGTACTTTAGAATCATTGAACTCGTTTCCATGGAATTCCCAAGGGAGTTGGGGGGAGCTAGTTTCTCTGGCACCACGGTTTCAATGAAACCAAGCCAATTTGGCACGTATATGGGAGAATCTGAACTGAGGGAGATATTTCCGGAAATCTTCTCACAAGAGGGGGATGACGCCCTCTGGATCGCAAGGCATCTGTTCACGCTAAACAATATGACATATGTCGCGGAATACGCAAAGGAGAAGCGTGTTGATATATGGGTTGACATGGAAGACCATCGGCTTACGACGTTCACTGCCCATGTTCTCTACCCATCGCTTGTTGAAGATGAAAACATTGGCTTGGTAATCCAAGGAAATCTGACCAGAACACCCGTGGATCTTGAAGTTATATCCAAAGTAATGGATGACGTTGAGCATAAGCTTAGGAGCTGCAAGGGGGTCTACTACTTCCCAGAATTCGACGTTTATGTGCCAATGGGGGAGCGGACAGAAACATTCATGGAACTAAACAGGGCAATTGTCGAGGTACCGAGTAAACATGGAATCAAGATTGTTTTCGCCTCTGGATCTATGGATATAGACAGCCAGAGAGAGACTGTAAGGGCCGTGCAAGAGAAAGACGATGAAAGACTCAGGTTCAGGATGCAGGTGCTCAAGGGATGTTTTGGTGACAATATGGTCGACCTTGCACGGAAGAATGATATACCATTGGATATATACTTCAATTTTGGAAAGATGATATTTCCGTATTCCCTTAGGAGATTGAGGAAGAGCCCGATTGTGCAACAGATGATGGGAGGGATGGAGAAGCATCCGTTGCTTATCGTTCCATCTAAGATATATGCCAGATTCTATGAGAAGGAGAAGCCGAAGGAAACGCTTCCAACCCTCCTATGATTGCGAGTAGTATAAAGTTAACTGGGGCGGCACACCGCGGTTCGAATCAGCGCCTCGAGGCGCTGTCAGCCTCCCGGGTCGGCTGCCGCCCATTGATGATGCCACCTTGAATAACTTAACGGCACCTGATTGCGAAAACGTTAAAAACCTAAAAGAATAGATTTGATGATATGGGGGGCGTAAAGGGACAGATCTCTATTGAGCTTATTGTTGTCATCGCAGCCCTACTGGCAGTTGCCCTGATTCTGGTTGTTCAACTTCAGAAAACTGCTACCGAATGGAGCAAGAAGGAGAACGCAATAGACAAGAAACTATCCTCGGGGGTTGACAAGACCCTTGATGCAGCAACGATAGGTAAGCGGTCTGGGAGCAAATGCACAAAGGACTTGGACTGCGAATCGGGCGAATGTACATATGAAGGCACATGTAAATAGGCTCTGGGGAACAAGGGCCCAAGTTTCGCTGGAATTCCTAATTTTGTTTATGGCGTTCCTCGCGTTCATATCTGTTTGGTTGTCTCTCATTCTAACTGTGGGAGATGGGATAGAGGAGTCCGTCGCTTTCTCCAGGCTGGATGCCCTTGCCTCGGATGTGAGGGAGGCTGCTGATGCTGTTTGCTTAATGGGACCGGGGAGCTCTAGAAGTCTTACTGTCGGAACTGCAGACATCGGATTCTCTGAGAGGACTGTAACGGTCTCCTCTGAAAATGAAAAGGTAAGAAAACGGTTAAGGTGCGCGTGTGTAACAAAGCAGTTGTCTTTTGAAGGAGAAACCAAACTAGTTATAAAGAACATTAAGGGAACCATCGAAGTTTCTGTCGGCTTGGATTATTAGGCAATTCCCAATAGACTCGCGATTACAACTGGGTTGATGAACGTCGAGTCTGTTATCCCCTGCAGGCTTGCCTGTATGACAAATGAAACAGCTATGAGTACACCTGCCTCCATTATCGCAAGGGCCACGTTGCCCTGTTTGAATTCCTCTGTCTCGTCTATGTCAACCGTAATCTTATCGAGAATCTTTAGGGCGAGGTATATCGCAAACACTGCGACAATAACCCCGAATGCGAGATTGAGCGTGCTGATAATAAGGCCTATTGCTATGAGTGTTGGGCTCATTTCCAAGCTTATGTTGGACCCAAAACCCTCAACGCCTTTCTGGACGATTGTGGCGATTGAGATGACAACTGCGGCCATCAGAATTCCGACTGCTGCATTCCCATTCTTTATCTCTTCCATTTCATCTATGCCACCAGTCATCCTATCAAACATCTTCAATCCGATATAGATTGAACCCATACTGAGGATCAGGCCAAGGATTAGTTTCAAAAATCCGATAGTAAGACCAACAACCATTTCCGACGGAGCCATTAAACCACCGTATTACTAATCTCGTATATATTTATAAGAATTTACAGCCATCAACCAAACATGGTCACAAGAGAGGAGATATTGGGGAAAGGAGTCATCGAATTGCGGGTCTCCAGGTCAGGTATGTTGCAAAACGAGGAGTTCGTAGTTAAACGCATAGACTCTGCCTTTGGGAAGTACGTCGCCCTTGAGGTCAATAAGTACATAGACCTGAAGGAATTGATCAGGATAAGTGAGGACTATCACCTGCCTGTGTTCGCAAAGAACGGAAGGATTTTCCCAAAGGGGACAAGTACCAAAGATTTTGTTGGTTTGTGAGACTATGCGGGTTTTTCTTGCTGTGTTAGTATTGTTGTTCCTCTATGGGTGCCAGCATCAAGAGGAGGAAGTGATGGGCTTTGAGTTCGCATATCTGCTCATGGATGCAGATAACAAGACCACGGAGGGCCCTGTTGACGGCTCCATCACGTTCCGAAGGGACTCCACCTACTTCCATATCCGAGCCAACATCACAAGCAAAGATAATGTAACCCATTACCTAAAGGTCCTAGACCAGCGTGCGGATGCATATGGAATCCGCCTGCCGATCTATTGTGAAGAGCATGTAAATGGTTTTGAGAGAAAATGGACAGATATAACTGGTATTGAGGAGGGGAACGAAAGCACAGTTCAGCTAGGGCCTGGTGAGGCGGTTGAGTTAGAGCAGCCGGTCTTCTTCTTCAACCAGCAAGTTAGTCGCAGCATTCCATCAGAGATGACCCTTGAGATAGCCATCGTGAATGCAAGTGGGCGGACTCTTGGAAAAACGAGTATCAGAATCACCATAAGAGACTGAACGTCTGGTTTTGGCAATCGATTAAGCTTTTAAATCGGCCTTGAGATAGGTTTAGGAGGTCGCATGATAACCTATAGGAATCTTGTACTGATAGCTCTATTATTCATAATCGGAAACAGTTGGGGCGCCGTATCGCTTTCCAATAACAGCATAGAATGTTGTTCGCTGTGGAAAGGCACCATAACGATTACCAAAGCTACGGGAGAGCCGTTCCCAAACTGTAAGGTGTATGCGACGGCCATGGAAACTCGAGGAAGCATAGATACCACAATAAGCAGATACTCATACTTCACTGATTCGAGCGGAAAGGCAATCCTTAGTTACATACCGAAGAAACCCGGAGAGAAATTCAAAGTGAGCGTCTCTTGCGGGGAGAATCGATTCGAGAGCATAATGATAGTCAGTGGAACTGCTGAGGGACCAGCTATTCCAGAAATAGATTTTGTGCTGCCGGATATCGATACTGGGGTGATTGCCGCTATTGCTTTCCTACTCTTCGCGTTCGTATTCGTAACCCGTGGAAAGACACTACTGTCCTCTTTGAAGAAAATATTCAGTAAGAAGAAGGCTGTGGAAGAAGATCAGAATATCGAGGAATTGCAGCTGAGTCCAAGACATCTGATACTCAACCATGAGCGGGGGATTGCGGCAAAATTAGCGAAGAAACACAAGAGGAAGGAGATTAAGTTAGGCCACGAATTCGTAAAACGTTTTGATAGGTGAGGTGTGCTTATGGGTGGATTTGTTGATGACTGTTTCAATATCCTGAAATTCATCTTTTCATGGGTTGATGACAAGCGCGTGTGGTCATTGGCAGGCATAATATTTGGTCTTTCGCTATTGAACTCGTTCATGGATGTATTTGTGGATGTTATTGACAACCCAATACTGTTGCTTGCAACTCTCCCGATATTGCTTCTCATAGGAATTGTGATATTCTACTATTCGATAAAGGTAACGCTATATGCCCTCGAGAGGAAGGGTTTTGGGAATATTGAGTATGGGGTGGTCCCGTTTCTGAAATATATCCTCCTAATGATCTTTGTTAGTATATCAACATTCATTCCTTGGATGGATAAACGGCTCCTTGCCCTCAGTGTAATAATCATCGTCGGACTGTTTGTGAACGTCTTGTTGATTATGTTCTCGGGTATAAACATCGCAGCAAAAATCGGAACCGGTTCATTTGGTGGCATTATGGGGTTCATGCCGATCCTTGGATTGCTCATAGCATTCGTCATCCTGCTTTTCCTTGGGATGCTGTTGTGGACATACATATATGTACGCCTGTATGCCGCCTCCTACCTGTTTCTGAGTGGGAGGACGGATATTGTCAATTCTGTTAGGGAGTCCTGGGGGGTAACCGATGGGAAAGTATTGAGGATATTTGGTTTATTGACCATCATCGGGGTGCTCATGATGGGTGCCGTGTTCTCGGTTGGATTCGCTTTCGGCTTTGGAACGGCACTCCTTGGGGTTGTAGAGACTATGTTATATGGGGGACCGTTTATTGCGTTGGCCATCATGACGGTTTTCTATGCTGCAATGCGGATGTTCTCGAGTTTCGTTGGTTCATACCTTGGGGTTGGCATATACTCCATGATAGGGCCTGTCGAACTCCCAAGCGAAACGACCCTAGAAAAACCTGTTGGGGTGAGACGGAAAGCTAGAAAGAGGGTTTCTTAGAAAGCTTGCCCATTGCAAGCTTCTCGTTTCCGCCGCCAGAACCCCCGAATTCATCAATGAGTTTTTTGAGTAGAGCCTTCGCGTTGTGGTCTTTGCTGCCAACGCATACTATCAGGTTGCCCTTCCCAATTAATATTCCGGCACGGCCTTTCTCATGCAGTTTCTTTGAAATCGCGATAAGTGCCTTTTGGTCAAGAGGTAATGTTGCCTTTATCACGTCTCCCTTTTTAGATAGGAGCTTTTCAAGTTGTGCCTCAAAGTTGTTCTCCATAGCCTCAAGCCTCTTTCCCCTATCCTTCCATTCCTCAAAGAACTTGCTGATTGTTTTGGGGAGGTGCTCAGGTTGTACGTGTAACTCCTCCGATGACTTTAGAAGGATCTGTTCCTGTTCCTGAACGTGCAGAACTGCCTGTTCGCCTGCCTTGAATTCTATTCTGTTTATCCCATCCTGTATTCTGGATTCGTCGGTTATCTTAATCAAGCCTATCTGTCCTGTGTTGTCCACGTGTAGCCCCCCGCACGCCTCAATATCGATGCCGTCAATATCTATGACCTTTATCCTCTTCCCTGGGGAAGCGCCCCCTTGGTAAAGGATAAACCCGTAAGTCTTCTCTGCCTTCCCCCTATCCATTGTCTTTTTGCTTATTGGGTGGCACTCGCGGACATATGCGTTTGCGAGAAGTTCTATCTTTCTCAATGTTGAATCGGATAGCTTTTCATAATGGGTTATGTCTAGGTGGGCATTCTCGAATGTCTTTTTTGCGCCTGCCTGCCATATGTGGTTACCCAGTATGTTCCTGCATGCGGCATTTACAAGGTGCGTGGCTGTGTGGTGGCACATCAGCTGTCGCCTTCGGGCTAGATTTACTCGGCATTTCACGGAGTCACCTTTCCTGAGGGTGTTTTTCTTTAGTGTGTGGATTACAACCTCCCCAACCTTATCTGCCCGTATGACCGGAATCCCATTTATGTCTCCGGTGTCTGTCGCCTGCCCTCCTCCCTCTGGATAGAATACTGTCCGATCAAGTATGACCCTCTTTCCATCGATACTGATGACGCGGGCCTTGCATTCGTCGCTGCCCCCGTAATATAGCATCTCTGTTTTGGGGATTCCCCCAATATTGATTTGGGGTTCTTCCTTCTTCTCAGTAAATGATTTCTTTGTTATGCTCGAATAAAAATTTGTCGGAATCTCAACGTCTCTTTTTTGTTCGTTTGCGACCTTTATGACCAGTTCAGGAGTAACACCATGGCTCTCGTAAAGCTCTATCATCCTATCTCGCGTAAGTTTCTTGTTTTTAGAGATTATCTCAGAGACCATTCGCATTGCCTTCTTCCTGCTCTCGAGATACCTGCCTTTCTCAACTTCCAGAATCTTGTTGATTGAAGGCAATGACTCCTGGAGTTCGGGGTATAGCGGCCTCAGGTCCTCTGCAATCATGTCCATTATGTCATCCAGCCTGAAATTGAAGTCATATTCTTCAATGAACGCCAAAGAACGCCTGAGAAGAACGCGTAGGTTGTATCCTCCGCCGATATTTGAAGGCAGGGAGCCATCGGATATTGCAAAAAGGAGCGACCTGGCGTGGTCTGCTATTGCATATATCGCCTGAAGCGGAAAGATGCTTTTCTTCAGTTCATCGACAGTTTTCCCCAGTTCCCTCGCAATGCGCTTCTCTTCCTCTGAGATGATAGACCCATCATCTGCATCAAGTCTTGAGGCAAGTGCCGCATACCTCCGGAACAGTTCCTTGTCAACTACAAGGCCCGATGCCTTCTCCATATACTCTATCTCCCTAGGAAACACTGAATCGTATGCTGTGTGGTCCCCGTTTGAATACCACAGAAGCCTCTCAAACCCCCAGCCAACATCTATCACTTTCATATCCAGTTCCCTTCTCTGGCCGTTGATAAGGCTATACTGCATGAATACGCTGTTGACTAACTCGAGTCCATTCGCAAATGACTCTATACATGGGCCAAACGCAGAGAAGTCCCCCATTGCCCAAACGTCTTCTGTGTAGGTTATCTCATCCTTCCTAATGCCCAATACACCTGTCAGGAACTCATAATTCAGCCTGATGCATTCGTCCCTCCAATAACCCTCTTTCGGGTGGTTGAATGCGTGCTGTCCGGCCATCATGAAGCACGTGAAATGCCTTCCGGTCACCCCAACGTTTGCTATATCATTGAACCGGAGTGACATCTGTGGAACCACCAGTGGGTTGGCAGGGTATTCGAACACCATCCTTCCCCCCTCAATGCGTTGGAAGTCCTGTATCGATGCCATTGTGAAATAGAGGTCTGGCCTCCACCTGCTCACTACGGGATATCGCTTTATCACCTGGTGCCCGTTCTTCTTCCAGAAAGCGGCGTAACGCTTCCAGAACGAAGCATATGTATCCTTCTTGTTCCCGGATTTGAAGAATGAGTATTGCGTGTGGGCGGAGTCCCCGCAATCCTCCTTCCCGGTGCTCCAGAAGCTCTTTCCGCATTTGCACGTCTTGCGAGTGAAGCCCTCCTTTTCAAATATATCTACTTTGTAGTGTTTGCCGTAATCCTTGGCAAATTCTTTCCTGAGGATATCCTTTGAGAGCATGAATAGCTTTTCAATTACAAAGATTTTAATCTTTTCCCGGTAAGATGAAGTCGTATGAGGCCGCTGACCGCCATGTTGTTGTGCTTGCTGCTGCTCGGGTGCGCCCAGCAGACAGAACAGGTGATTGAGAAACCTGATAGTGAGGACCTGCAGGTCTCAATAATAGTGGGGGAGAATTATTCCATGGGGGAGCCCATCTCGATACAACTGAAGACTCTTGATTATTCTGTTGTCTACCTAAACCGTTCTGGGGGGTATTCCATGAAATCATACCCATCTGTTTGGATATGCAGGGAGATGGGTGGCGATTGCAGGAATATTGAATACAGGTGGATGAGGGACTTTAGCAAATGCAGCAATGGTGTCGTCAACGTCATTGTCCCGCACGAGAGCGTTGAGAAGAAGGTTGTGTGGCCTGCGAAGACATATGACCTGCTTCTGTTATGGAACCAGAATGACTGGAAACTGGTTGATGTGCCATGCGGTGAGGGAGTTGCAAATATAAGGAACCCGGAACAGGTCGAGGCTGGGAATTATTCAGTAACGTTTGTGTATTGGGTTGGGGGGGATGATTCCCCCAGGAGTGTTAGCGCCAGTTTTAGGATAAAATAATCCCCCTATCGCTCATCTATATGCGTTCTTAGTTTCACCCGTAGAAGCCATATCCCTCACCAGATTAATACATTACCCTAATTATTATCACACAAAAATCGAGTCTGGTGAATCGCAGTGGGCCCGCGGAGGATCGAACTCCGGTTCTTCAGTGTGTGAGACTGACGTCTTACCATTGTCGGCCTTGCCGTTCCAAGCAAATACATTCGACTACGGGCCCGCGAGTTACCCTTATAACCAGACTGATATAAATTCTTTCTTAACTCGGCGCTCGGGACAATCGGTCGAAGACCAGGGATATTTATTGTTTTGGGAGAGGGGTCAGGAGGAGCCTGAAACCTAGGGGGGATGTGCCCCCTGGGTTCGGTATTAAAGCTGTTGCGGTGTGGTTCGTTTACGGGGGGATGTACGTATTTTTGTTTTTGGTTGGGGGATATGAAGCTTTTTAAAGATTGTTCATTAATACCGAGTTATGGAGATAGCTGAATTCATTCCCTTCGTTCAAACCCTTTTCAAGAATCCTGAGAAAAGCTTGGGAAAATACAAGGGTAAGGGAGATATGGGGGATTCTTTCAAACTGATTCTCATTGTTTCATTTATAAGTGCCATTGCATCAGCTATCAATGTCCTGAGGGATGGACTGATGGGTGAGGGAGTTGTTATTGAAGCTTCTGTCCTCGTATTCATAACCTCACTGATTTTTGGTGTTGTGTTCTTCTTCATTTTCTCTGGCGCGTGCTATTTCGTCTCAAAGGCACTTGGGGGAACTGGGACTCTTGGAGATACCATATACCTGTTCTCATTAGTGTACCTCCTTTCGATAATAAGCTCCGTGGCGTCGATTATACCGTGTGTTGGGGCACTTGTATCGCTGGTGGTAGGCTTATATATGCTCTACCTGATGGGGTTGGTCCTGAAGTTGGTGCATAAATTCAGTATCATAAAATCAGCAATCATACTCATTGCGCTCATGGTGGCATTTGGGGTGCTACTGTTCGCGTTCCTTATAATTCTTGGGATAGCGCTTATTGCACTTGGACTTGCAGCCGCAGCTTAGCGGGCATTAGGAACTTTATTAAATATCTTTTTCTCCAAAGTACCTACTCGTAGCTCCGGTAGTCTAGCTCGGTCAAGGATTTCGGCCTCTCGAAATCAGAACCTCCGGTGGGTTCCGATACCCCCTGCCACCACGAGGGTTTTTCGCTCTCGATAGTGGGGGTCGACAGTTCCCGCATCCGTTCTGATTGTGGTAAGCCGACGACCCGGGTTCAAAATAAGGGCGCCGTGACCCGCCCTTATCAACCCTTCCCCCGCTCGCCTTTGGCGAGCTCCTTCCCTTCATTGGGATGGGGAGGATGATGAGGTGGTCTCGCCCTTTGTGGAAATCCCGGCCGGAGCACTTCATTTCTTTTGGATAAGCGCTCCGAAGGACCTGTTCCATAGCTTAAGGAAGTTCTTCCTACTGAACGCCTCTTCCGATGCCATGCATATGCTCAGGAACAATGGGAAGAGTAAAATCACCAGAAGTATGCTCACCACTGAGTCCATTTGTATGAAGCCAACGCCCCCCATGAGCTGCATATAGTAGTAATGGAACAGGTATATGGAATACGAATATGTTCCAAGCAATGCAAAGAAATTCGCAAAAGGGAGCTTTTCTTTACTAATCAAGAAAGAGTATACGAGAAGTGGGGCGCACAGAAACAACAATAAAATCCTTATTTTATCCATCAGCGGCCCTATCCCTGCTTTCATCAATAACAGAAGAAACGCAAACATGATGAACATCTGCGACCGTTTCAATAGGATTAGGGGTTGGCTATTCTTAAGAACGCTCGCTACGGCCATGCCCATGGAAAACAGAAAGATGTGGGCGAGTAATATTCCCCGGTATAGATATGGGTAGGTGAACGCCGGTTGACTTGGTGTTGAATAACCAAGAAGGATGAGTGAACCGTTTATTAGAAGGAATGTGGATAGAATTGCCACGCTGAATGCCTTGGGGCCCAATCTTTTCAGCATATGGTAAAGCAATATGCAAACAAAATAGCAGAAGAATATTGCAAAAACGAACCAGTAGGAAGGCATGTTAAACATATGCCCTATGATTAAAGCAACGGTAAACAGGAGGAATATCCTCAACCCCCTGTCAAAGTAGAATTTTGCAATCCCTCTTAGGGTATATCCCCCGCTGAATCTCCTCTCAAGGGAATGAAATATTCCAAACCCGCTAAGGACAAAGAATAACGATATTGCTTCAGCTGCAAGAGACCTGAAGTCGCCAGTTGCATATCTGATGAGGTAGTGAACAATCAAAACAGCGCAGATGGCCATGCCCCTCAGATAATTGGTTGTCTCTCTTGACTGCATGTACTCTCCATATCGTCGTATCTTTTTATTGTTTTCACCAACTCTTAGCCTTAAGAATCAGGTTTTGGAAGAAGGACATAATTACTATTGGCATTGGGAAGGATAATTCACGACAGATTCGTTAGCGCACACCCACATACACTCAGAACAACTTGTCGCATCATCACATGGATGATATTTCCAGAAGCCGTTGTATTCAAAGTCAGTAGTGTCCTTGTTTTTGTTTGCACAACACGCATCTCTTGAATCTGGACTCTCTTTTCCACAACTTAAATCTCCAAATCCACCGAGAGAATAGATTTGTTCGCTCATACAACCCATAATTCCCACAATTCCAAACCCAAGCACCAGAACAATGAGCAGATGTGTGAGTTTCATATTTTCACAGTTTTATCTCAGTTTACTGTGTTTTAGTACATAACCCATTCCTATGGTGTAGATTGGTAGGCATAGATAACGCAGACCAATATCAGTGAAGTATTTTGCAACAGCCATTTGGAAAAATCCAGAAAAGACCATTACCAAATCGAGAACTATATTTATTGCAAACCAGGTAACCCCAATAATGATTCCCTCTTTCACATAATCTCCTTTAATCTCCTTGAAATATCTAACTGCTAGGAACACCCCCGATAAAGCACCCACGATAATCATTATTGTTTTGAAGAATATCTGGTCTATTATGAAATTACCTTCTGAATCGACAAAAGGAATGCTCGCAATGAAGGGCACTAACCAAGAAAGGAACCCATAGAACAGTATTTTTATATGTTTCTTCATTTATCTCATCACAAAGTCATTATGATTCATTAACTCTTTCCAATCCATACCCTCAACTATAATTTCCACACTATTTATGCCTTTGGTTTGATGTGGGTTATCAGAAAAGTGTGAAGATGTTTGTGTTCAAAGCAAGGTTATAGGTGAAGAGCGAGAGCGCGGCCATTGCGACGAAATATGGCGCGAACGACCTCCAGCTCCCCCCAAGTTGCGCTATGAAGAGACTGGC
>JBDRKD010000049.1:0-4665 GCA_043814255.1 Microcaldota archaeon | reverse complement strand
CTTCCCGTCCTTCACGTATTTCCCTGTATCGAACTCTCCGCTTGCGACTTCAGTCATCGCCTCAGGGCCCTTATTGACAACATACTGCGACTCAACGTGTATGCTCCATGTGCCCGCATCCCTGTCAAGCATAACCAGCACGCCAAAGGGCTTTCCAACTTCAGCGGATACATTGTAGTTATCCTCAACAAAGTCCTTTCTGGTATCCGGGTCAAATACAACCGCAACCTTCTCATCCCTTATGTAGGCGCGCATGTGAGGCACCCCAGATACCACCGTCTTAGGATTCATTGTGTCACCGAAGGCAAACGGATACACATACCCGATGGTTGGCCGTTTCCTTGCATTCTTAACAGCCTTCCCCTCATCAGTGATAGTGCAGGTGAACGATATTGCAGTCACCCCCTGTTTCAGCTGTACGTCCATTGGTTCTGGCCGTTTATTCGTTGGGTCATAGATGTTAACTCCCGTCAACTGTTCTGTTCCAACCACATCTTTAATACTGAGCATGTTGTCTATTTCAAGCCCCCCAACATACTCCCCAAGCGCCTTCTCGCGGGCTTTGGCGGCCTCCTCGGCTGAAACATGCGTTGAATCAGTGAATGCTGCTGAATCCGGGCTGACACTTGATGAATCAACACCGTTCTTTACAGGGATTGTGCCCTTCTCAACTCTGCCAGCCCCAGGCAGCTCCTTCCCATCAACATCACCGGCATCAGTTTTAGCATAAACAGTCTCCTCTGTCTTGATGCCATTTACATTTGCTGGATTGGGCTCAAACATCTTTTCCGGGAGCATTGCGTAACCTATCAATGCCTTGAGGCTATCAGGTGCCCCAACACCAGCCAGTGCGATGAGGGTATTCCAGTCTCCTTTTGTAAGTCCCTCATCCATAATCCACCCTGGATGCTCCATTGCAATCTCAGTCACTGCCTTTGCTATTGACCCGTTTATGTGCGCCATATTTATTGGATTACCCTTCCCTGCAACGCCTTCAAGGCTTTTGTCGTCAACGGCCTTCTCAAAAGAATCACTGAGGGTCTTCCTTATCCTCTTGTTCCTGTCAGTATCAATCTCGAAAATCTCGTTCTTGAAGAACCCAAGATGTTTCGTTAAGCTCTCAGCTATCTCGCCCTTGACACTTCCGTTGAACACAAGTCCATTCGTTATGTCCTTGACCATTGTGGACTTCGTGTCTTTGGCACGCATTCCCGGGTCCTCTACTTTAGCTGCAATCTGGAAAACAAACATATACTCACCGATTACAATATGCATTTTGGTATTTAAGTACGTTGGCTTTAGCCGCTTTCTGACACGATTCTCAGAAGTTCCCTGACACCTGGCCTTTTCCCATACATGAGCACACCTATCCTGAAGACTTTTGCGGATAGGTACATGAGACCCACAACAAACCCTGCAAGCACAGCTATGCTGGCAAATATCTCAAGAGCAGACATGTCTGTAAGGGATAGTCGCATCATCATGACCACAGGTGCGGTGAGGGGGAAGAACGAAAGGATATGGACAACCAATGAGTTTGGCTCCTTAACAATCGCTGCTGAGAACATGAGCGGCAATACTGCAATAAAGCCGAACATGCCGGCTATCTGCTGCCCCTCCCTCTGTGTTGTCGATATGGCACCCACCCCAGCATACACGCTCGCGAAAATCAGGTATCCAAGCACGAAATAGATTGCCGATAAGGCTATTGTCACGTACGGAACTTCAAATTCACCAACAAGCGGTGCCACATCCTGTACTAGGGGCGAGAAAGAGAGGGCAAGAGCAACCCCAGCAACCCCCCATATGATAACCTGCGTCAACCCAACAGCGCCAAGACCGATAATCTTTCCAGCCATCAGATCAAATGGCGAAACAGAAGAGAGCAGGACCTCCATGACCCTGTTCTCCTTTTCAGAGACCACGCTCTGGAGTAGGAACCCAGAAGTCATAAACGCAGCCATTACGAACATGAACGAGAACAAATAAGGTATGACGATCTTCAACAGATTCGGCTGTACATTATTCCCACCCCCATCCAGGAACACGGGCGTTATTATCGCAGGCAGTACCGCCCTGTTGTAAATATCCTCTTCCAGCCTTCCGGAGAGAAGGGACTTCCTGAGGCTTTCCTCAAACCACCTGTCCGAACCACTACTAATCATTCCTTCAGAACTCATGTAGCTTCTGACATATCCGGACTGGATGTAATCCTCAGGAATCACAAAATATCTGGAAATCCTCCCTTCAACAAAGGCATGCATCGCATCCTCCTCAGAATCATACGTGCTGAGCTCTATACTTCCCGGAGAGGTAATATTCTCGAATAATCCAGTCCCATCAACATACCCAACAGAGCCCTTCGCTTCAGCAATGTCTCCAATAACATACATCTGGAGCAGCACCACTCCAAACATGAATGCAGGCAGGCCTAGGGTTATGAGCAGGAATTCCTTTCTCCTCACACCCACCAGGTATTCGTGGAGTGCTATCCTAAGCGCCTTCATATTCAGCATCCCCCTCAACAAGGCTTATGAATATCTCATTCAGCGACGGACCACCAACTTCGAATTTTGTGATGCCCAATCCTTTTCTCACAAGTTCCTTCAGCACCTTCCCCGGCTCTGCCCCGCTTTCTAACACAAGCTCAGCATATTTTCCATAATCATCAATCTTTCGAACGCCAGTTATCCTAGCGGGCAGTTTCCCTTCGAATTCAAGCACAATCGAATCCGCGCCATATTTCGATTTTATGTCCCCGAGTTCTCCGTAAAGCACGGCCTTCCCCCTATTGACCATGAGTATCCTATCACACATGCGTTCTACCTGGTCCATCTGGTGGGTGGAGAGGATTATTGTTTTTCCCTCGTCCTTGAGTCCGAGTATCAGGTCTTTTATGAGTTTTGAATTCACCGGGTCAAGTCCTGAGAACGGCTCGTCAAGAACAACCAACTCCGGATTGTGGATGAGGGAAACTATGAACTGAATCTTCTGGCTCATTCCCTTTGAGAGCTCATCAATTTTCTTATTGTAGTGGGGGGGCCATGTGTATTCTCTCGAGCCACGCCATGGCGCTTTTCCGAGCATCAGGTGCATTCATTCCCTTTAGCGTCGCAAAGTAGACCAACGAATCGATGACAGTCAGCCCTTTGTACAGGCCCCTCTCCTCAGGCAGGTAACCGACCCTATCCTTCATCCTCTCGTCCATAATCCTGTTGAACATCTTCACCTTTCCTTCATCCACCCTTATGATATCCATTATTATCCTGAGCAGAGTGGTCTTCCCAGCGCCATTGGGACCCAATATCCCAAACACTTCGCCACATTCTATTGAAAATGAGATTTCAGAGAGCACAGTATGGGAACTGAATGATTTCGACAAACCATGCACTGAAAGTACTTCTGTCATCCAGTCTCCTCGATACAAGCGGCCCTTATCTCTTGGTCGTGCAAGAGCTCACAGAGTTCTGGGTTTCCGCTCATAATGGCTATCTGGAGATAGCAATCATCTCTTAGGTCCGTCAGGTAATCGCAGATATGGGCGTCCTGTCGGTTCATCGCCATCCTAATCAGACATTGCTCCGAGACATCTGTCTGATTCGTGTCGCAGTCCCCTGGTTCAGAGGCAAGAGAGTAAATGCATTCCCCCTTTCTCTCAGGCGCAACTATGTAGTCGCATATCTCCCGTTCCTCTGTTTTGATAGCATACCTGAAAAAGCACCTGTCACTGCCTCTATGGGGAAAGGATTCCAAGGCCGCCTGTTTGCATAGTTCTGGAGTCCCTTTAGAAATAGCTTCATCGAAGAAGCAGTCCCCTCTCGAGTTAGGGGTGGCCATCTTTTCGCACAAGGACTCGGTACTGCTTCCAGAAAATTTTGAGTAACACTTATCCTTGTAATAGTTATTATCTATCCTATTGCATAATTCGGGGTCGTTCCTTCTCATTGCAAAGGAGATGAAGCAATTGTGGGCATCCGAACCATTAAGCGTCGGGCAGTCCTTCGGGGATGATACGAGCGGTTTTAACTGTATCCCCAATTTGGAAGCATCTGGCATGATGTACAATGAAATGGAGATAAGTGCCATTAGGAACGCAACAAAGAACATAGATCGTTTTACGGATACCATCAGAGCACCAATAGTCATTTGTCGCCTTGTTTATATATCTTGTTGGGGTAGGTTAAATGACAAACATGTTCCAGGGTGGTCACTCCCAATATCTGCAGGTATCCTAAAAGGAAAGCGGGCGACAAGTTATGATGCAATAAAGGACGATATGGTATTTGCAGGGGCCGACTGGGTTGACGAAGAAGTGGTTGTTGATGGAAACATCATAACCTCCAGAAAACCAGATGACCTGCCTGCATTCTGCGGAGAAATCATCAAATCATTACTTCGGGGATAACCAATCTCTTCTAAGCAACATTTATATACTGGTTAACCTCTAATGTTGAGCATAAGCATAAACTTAATTGGAGGTAGATCTGATGACGAGACGGTTTTGGTTGTTGAATAGAGCAACTGTCCTTTTGGTGATGGTTCTCCTGAGCAACCTGGTGTTTGCAGATATGGTTGACCAGCTTACCAGCATCTGTGCAAACATCAAGGCAATAGTACCGATTGTAGCTTTGCTCATGTTTATCCTTGCAGGAGGTATCTACGCAA
>JBDRKD010000048.1:0-8576 GCA_043814255.1 Microcaldota archaeon | reverse complement strand
AACATTTATAAACCATTACACCCATAAATATCCCTTTATGGGAAAACTATGGGATTTAGGAAATTGTTCATTTTATCCACTTCCACATAGCCATAGCTAGTTCTAGTTAAAAGAGTTTTGAGTTTTTGGTTTTTTGACGGCATACTAAAAGTGAGAGGTGTTATCATCATGCTAAAAAAAGTCGGTGCTTTGCTCATTCGAGACCTGAAGGATGCAGACACAGGGAAGCTCTTGAGGCGCTGGGAAATAAATGAGAAAGTGAAGAGAACTACGAAGGAAGTTCTTAAGGAGGTAAAGGAGAGAAAACTCGAGGCAGTGCTTTCCTTTACTGAACAGTTTGACGGAGTGAAGCTTGATGGAGATTGTTTGGGGGTAACAGAAGACGAGATTCAGATGGCCTACTCAGAGCTTACATCCGCACAGGTAAACGCAATCAAGGAATCAATAAAAAGAGTGAGTGGTTTTTGCGTTAGGCAAAAGGAATCCATGGAGGACATTACATTGGAAACTCCGGAGGGAATCGTTAGACTGAGGTGGCTGCCTATAAAGAGGGTTGGGGTTTATGCCCCCGCCGGCAGAGCGCCTTTACCTTCTTCAGTCATCATGGGCGTCATACCTGCGAAAATCGCTGGTGCCAGCGAGGTCCTGCTCTGTTCCCCCCCGCAAAAAGATGGGGGCATAAGTCCTGCGATACTTGTTGCTGCAAACGAATGTGGGGTAAATGATGTTTACAAGATTGGGGGTGGGCAAGCAATAGGAGCAATGGCGTACGGATGCGGTGTGTTCCCTCCAGTGGAGATGATATGTGGCCCTGGGAACCAGTATGTGACCTATGCAAAACAGTTAGTTTCGGCAGAGGGGCTGGTTAAAACAGATACCATTGCAGGTTCTTCGGAGGTATTGATCATAGCTGATGAAACTGCTGATTCAAGGCTAGTAGCAAACGATATGCTTGCGCAGGCAGAGCATGGGGAAACGTCTGCAGCAGTTTGCATTACCTTTTCGGAAACTCTCGCAAAGAATCTGGCCAGAGAAATAGATGAGCAGTTGAGTTCCTATGAGGAAAAAGAACCAATGCTATCTTCATTACGTAATTTCGGTGCAATACTGATTACAGAAGATGAGGAAAACGCAATCTGCTTTGCGAATGAATTCGCTCCTGAGCACCTTGAGATTTTTACCAAAGAAGCAGAATCTATGGCCGAGAGAATAATAAATGCCGGTGCCATTTTCCTAGGGACAGGGGAGGTTTTCGGGGATTATGGGATGTCTGGTGGAAATCACATCCTGCCTACCGGGCGTGCATCGAGGTTCGCATCTCCTGTAAGCGTATTTTCTTTCATGAAACAACAGCAAGTTGAGGTGATGACCCGGGAATCACAGGCAGAGCTTTCTGAGATTACTGCCGAATTCGCAAGAATGGAGACCCTAGAAGCACACGCCCGGTCTGCTGAATTAAGAGGTGGGGATAATGGGTAAAACTGTAAGAGCTATAGTTCAGAACTTAAGCCCATATACATGGGAGCCATCCAGTGCATCAATAGCTGCAAAGCTGGGCCTTAAAGAGAAGGATATAATCCGTTTCGATACAAATACATCGTCCTATAACCCACCACTAGGGCCTCTAAGAAAAGTAAAAATATCAGAATATCCTGACGCTTCTTACCAAGCACTCGCTAGATTACTTGCTAAATACTCCGGAGTAAAAGAAAAACAAATTGTTGTTGGCGCAGGCGCGGATGAGATTATAGATGTTATAACTCGTACGTTTCTAGAGCAAGGTGAGAAGGCAGTTATCTCCAGTCCGACGTATTCACTATTCCAAATCTCCGTCGAGCTTGCTGGAGGCGTTGCCGTGGAGGTTCCAAGAGAAAAGGATTATGAGTTAAACGCCGAAAGGATAATGTCGAAAGCAAGGGAAACAGACGCAAAGCTGATTTTCATATGTAATCCAAACAATCCGACTGGGAATTTAACGCAGGCAAAAGACTTAATCAAAATAGCGAAGACTGTTGATTCGATTTTAGTAGTCGATGAAGCCTACTACGAGTTCTGTGGAAAAAGTGTAGTTAATTCGCTCCGAAAGCAAGATAACGCCATTATAATCCGTACTCTTTCGAAAGGCTTTGGGCTTGCAGGCATCCGAGTTGGATATGCCATAGTGCCCACTCGGTTGGCAGATATGATGAACAGATGTAGGCCCCCTAACAGCGTTTCAGCAATCTCCTTGAAAATAGCGGAGAACGCATTGAAGAATGATACGGGTGACATGGGAAGAAAAATATCATGTATGCAGATGGAAAGGAGAAGACTTATCAGAGAACTTGAACGCATTGGATTATATGTGTATCCATCTGTTGCAAACTTTGTTTTGATCCGGACAAGTGAAAGATTGGCAAACAGGGTTTGTGAGGGACTTTTGAGGAAAGGCATCGTTATCCGAAATCTCTCTGACAATGAACTGACAAAAGGATGTCTTCGGATAACTGTGCGAAGCCGGGGTGAAAACTCCAGTCTTTTATACGAACTAAGAAAAATTTTGAGTTCACGGTATGATGTGGTTATTTTTGATGTGGATGGTGTTATTTTTGATGTCTCCGACTCATACCGAGAGGTCATAAGAAAAACAGCATCCTTTTTCTTGGGACGTGAGGTTGGTATGGATGAAGTTGAAAGAGTGAAGTCCATTGTTGGGTTTAACAATGACTGGGACGCAACATTTGCTATTGTTACCAGTGCCCAAGACCCCACTAAAATAGACAAACAAAGTGATCTTTATGGGAAAGTAAAGTCTTATTTCCAGAGCATATACCTCGGAAGCCAGGAGCAGCCAGGGCTTATCTCCAATGAAAAACAGCTGATTTCAAAAGGAACTTTGGCCAAGTTGCGAGGGAATGGGCTGAAGCTTGGCATCGTTACTAGCAGGCCGCGTTCAGAGGCTCTCATCGCTCTGGGGGCTCTTGTTGGGACATATTTCCAGAAGAGCAACGTCATTGCGTTGGAAGATTGTATTGAGGAGAAACCAAGCTCGAAACCACTGCGAATTCTCATAAGGAGAATGGGCTGCAAACGTCCTATTTATGTAGGAGACAACCCAAGCGATGTCGTTGCAGCTAACTCTGCCCAGATTCCAATCGCTGTTGTTGGGGAGAAAGCAAGAGGCGATTTCTACTTGCGTGATGTTAATGACATTTACGAGATGGTGGTGGGAAAATGAGGAATACAAAAATGAGCAGAAAAACAAAAGAAACGGAGATCGAAGTCAAACTTGACTTGGATGGTAAGGGAACCTACTCAATAGAGTCAGGAATCGGTTTCTTGGATCACATGCTCTCCCTTTTCGCCAGCCGCAGCATGATCGACCTTACTGTTAAGGCTAAAGGAGACTTCCAGGTAGACGAACACCACACAGTTGAGGATGTTGGCATAGTAATGGGCAAGGCATTCTCAAAGGCTCTTGGGAGCAGGATGGGGATAATGAGATACGGGTTCTTCATGCTCCCCATGGATGAGGCGCTTGCAACAGTCTCAGTAGATCTTGGGGGGCGAGGCATGCTCATATGGAATGCAGAATTCAAGAGAGAGAAAATAGGAGACATGAGCACCGAGCTTTTGTATGATTTCTTTGAAGCATTTGCCAGGAACTGCGGAGCCACATTGCACATTCGCCTAGAATACGGGAGGAACGAGCACCACAAGGCAGAAGCTATATTCAAGGGATTTGGCATGGTGATGAGAATGGCCTGTGAACAGGATCTGAGGCGAAAGGATATACCGAGCACAAAGGGGGTGATATGAATGATACGATTGGCAATACCAAACAAAGGTAGGATAGTTCCAGATATAATTCGGCTATTGGAAAAAATAGGGCTTGAGATTTCTGAAAATGGTCGCAAGCTTTATGCAAACACCAACAATCCGAATATACAGGTACTATACACCCGCGCCGCAGATATCCCCTTTTACGTTGAGGCAGGAGCTGCTGATTTGGGGGTAACTGGGGAGGATATGATCAGCGAGAGCGGTGTTCAGGTGAAAAAGCTTCTAAAACTGAACTTTGGTGGGTGTAAGATTGTGGTTGCTTCACTCAGTAGCTCAAAAATCAAATCCCCAAAAGACTATCTGGGTGGTCTTAGGGTAGCTACAAATCTAGTTAACACCACCATCAAATATTTTAACGCTAGAGGTGTTGATCCGAACATTATCCGTCTCTCGGGAGCTATTGAGCTGGCTCCAAACCTAGGTATCGCCGACGTTATTGTAGACCAAGTCAGTACAGGCACTACGCTTGTGGCAAACAATCTTTCCATTGTGGATACAATATCCGAGTCAAGTATCTGCCTCATTGCCAACGCCAAAAGCCTTAGGGAGAAAGAGAAAGAAGTAGACGAGTTGAAACTCTCAATGGAAGGCGTTGTCATTGCAGAGGGAAAACGTTACATAATGGCTAATGTAGTCAGCGATGATGACCTTAAGCGCGTGATTGAAGTGATGCCCTGCATGGAAAGTCCCACAGTGTTGGAGCTCTCGAGAGAAGGGGAGTACGCAGTACACAGCGTTATTGACAGCATTGACCTCATACCAACAATAAGAAAACTGAAAGAAGCCGGAGCTAAGGATATACTCGTAATGAATGTGTCGAGAGTGGTGGAATGAATTTCGTGATAATCGATTATGGGGCAGGCAACGTCATTAATGTGGCAAACGCATTCAAGAAAATTGGCGTTGTATGTAGCGTGAGCAAAAACGAATCGAAATGGAAGAATGCGGATGCACTTGTTCTCCCAGGAGTAGGTTCTTTCGGAGCAGCCATGAGGGATCTGAGTGAAAGGAGCACGCCCCTAAAGAATATTTTGACGGAGGATGGAATTCCGTTTCTAGGAATATGCTTAGGTATGCAGATTCTTATGGATGAAAGTGAAGAAAGTTCTGGGGTGAGTGGATTAGGGGTAATTGGAGGAAAAGCGAAGCGTTTTTCTACTCATCTCCCAGTGCCACAGATCGGGTGGAACGAGGTACTCATAAAACCAACACCTCTTTTCGAAGGCGTTGAAAATTTTTTTGCATATTTTGTGCACTCATACTATTGTGAGCCAGATGATAAAAAGTGGATTTCCTCAACTACAGAATATGGGCTGAGATTTGCCTCAGCTTTCACCAATAAGAATGTTTTTGCGACGCAGTTTCACCCAGAGAAAAGCGGAGAAGTAGGCCTGAGGATTTTGGAAAATTTTGTAAAAGAGGTGAAAAGATGATGGTCATTCCGGCTATAGACATTATGGGGGGAAAATGCGTTCGTCTTGTTAAAGGAAAGAAGAAGGAGGTTATACTCTATGAAAAGAATCCAGTTGATATTGCTGAAGGATATATCCAAGGAGGAGCAAAACTAATCCACGTAGTGGACCTCGATGGAGCTTTCACAGGCAGAATGAAGAATCTAAGAACAATAAAGAACCTCGCCGAACGATTCCCTATTCAAGTCGGAGGGGGAGTACGCAGTGAGGAGAGGATAGAACAGCTATTGTCATCCGGTGTGAAGAGAGTTGTTGTAAGCACGATATTATTTGGTGATCGAGATTACTCAAGATACTTAAGAAAGAAGTATGGGAAATCCTTGATCGGGTCTTTTGATTTTAGGGGAGAAAAGCTCGCTTATGAGGGATGGTTGAAAAGAACTAATATCCCGTTCGAGGTAGTTTCCCTAGACTTTGAAGAAATAATAGTCACATGCTCTGATCGGGACGGGACTCTTTCAGGTCCGGACATCAATCTTTTGATGGATATAAGAACAAAATTTGATGGGAGAATCGTAGCTGCAGGTGGGGTAAGAGACATCAATGATCTAAAAGAAGTTGAAGATGCAGGTATTGATGGCGTGATAATCGGTAGGGCTATCCTTGAAGAACGAATTAGATTTGAGGAATTTGGTTTTTGAACCTAATGGTGAGAACATGCTATGCAAAAGGATCATCCCTTGTTTGGATGTGAAAAACAATCGCGTTGTCAAGGGAATCAACTTCCTGAATCTTTCAGATGCGGGTGACGCGCTAGCCCTTGGGAGAAAATATTATGAGGAAAGCGCGGACGAATTGGTCTTTTTAGACATCTCTGCGACCGTAGAAGGACGCGAAACAACTGTGGGGCTGGCAAGAAAAGTGGCTGAAGAGATATCCATACCTTTTACCATCGGTGGGGGGGTGAGGACCATAGATGACATGAACAGACTCCTTAAAGCAGGAGCTGATAAATTTTCAATCAATTCGGCAGCAATAGAGGATCCAAATTTAATAAAAAAAGCATCACGGGAGTTTGGTTCACAAGCTGTAGTGGTTGCTATAGATACAAAAAAAATTGGAAGTGGTTGGAGAATTTACAAAAATGCAGGCAAGGTACAAACAAAACTGGATGCAGTGGAATGGGCAGAAAAATCGGCAGCTCTTGGAGCCGGAGAGATCCTTCTCACAAGCATGGATTGTGATGGGAAAAGAGAAGGATATGACTTAGAGCTCTTGCGCGATATTTCAGAGAGGGTAAGCATACCCCTAATAGCATCCGGAGGTGCTGGGAGTAAGAGACACTTCCTGGATGTTTTCAAGAAGACAAAGGTTTCAGCCGCCCTTGCTGCTGGTTTGTTTCACTACGGAGAGCTGAGGATTTGCGAGTTGAAAAAATACCTTTTGAAAAATGGGGTGATGGTACGTGAAACTTAGGTTCAACAGCGAAGGTCTTGTTCCCATGGTTATACAGGATGCCAACGGAGGAGCAGTTCTTTCGTTGTTTTATGCAAACGAAGAATCATTAGGGAAAATGAAAGAGACAGGTTACGTGTGGCGCTTCAGTAGATCCAAAAAGAAAGTAATGAAAAAGGGCATCATTAGCGGAAACGTTCAGAGGGTTGTTTCCACCTCCCCTGACTGCGACAGCGATGCGGTTCTTGTTAGGGTCCTCCCGATGGGACCTGCCTGTCACAATGGTGGGATATCGTGTTTTGGGGAATCCAAGGAGGACGTCATTCTGACTGAACTTATCAGCGTGATTAAAGAGAGAAAAAAGAATCCTAAGCAGAGGTCCTATACATCAAAGATATTGAACAGCCGGGAAAAGATATCAGAAAAACTTACTGAGGAGTGCTGCGAATTGATAGAAGCGAAAGATAAAAACGACATAATCTGGGAGGCAGCAGATATACTCTATTTCCTTTTGGTTTTTCTGGAAAAAAATGAAGTCCAATTCAGAGAGGTGCTTGAAGAGTTAACCAAGAGAAGAAAGAGTAAACTCAAACAGAAGCCGTTAACCCCTTGATCTTCTTAAGGAGCTCCAACTCCTCTGGGGTTAAGTGATTACTGTACTTCTCAATAAGAAGGCGTGCATGTTCCTTTGGGATAACTGTGTAAAGGACATCACCACTACAGATGTGCTTATCAAAAACAGCATTATCGAGCGAGACAGCGATATGCATCCCGGAGGTGGCTTCGTCCAGACTCTTCTTTTCGTGCTGCAAACTCTTTATCCTACCAATAATCTTCCCTGTTTTATCCATCATCTCATAACCTGATTTTATTCTACCAACAACTACCTCAACACCGCATATCATCGGTTTGCTAATTCTAAAGCAGCAACCGGGAAGAACATTTATCTTCCCTGGAAGCACAAGGTTCGAGAAGGCCATCCGCCTCTCACTCTCAATCTCGTTCTTCTTCCACTCATCGTATTTCTCTATGAGCTTGTAAATGACGTCATCATGGATTACTGGAACCCCCGTTCTTATCTTCTCGACCTCCGCGTCATCAGTCTCCTTTACATTGAATGCAAGAATAATCCCCAGATACCGATTGTTCGCCTTTACAGCATCCGCTTCAACAACATCCCTCTTGTTCACATTCCCTATACTCGCCTCCCTTATCCTCACTTCGGTGTGCATGAGCATTTTTGTTAGTGCCTCAAGTGAACCAATAGTATCTGCCTTAAGTATGATTCCCTGGCCGCCACCCTTTACCATAATATCCGAAATCTCTTTTTTGATGGAATCCATGAGTTCTTCCTTGTCCCCCCTGGCCACGAATAGCGACGATCCAGATATTGCGTTTCCAAGTTCAGGTGCAAATATCTTCACTCCAGCTGCAGCATATACTAAATCAATGTAGTTGAATCTCTCGTTCGAATCCATTATCTCATCCAGTGGTTTCGGTTTTAGGAGAGCCCTGACTTTGGTGTGTGCCACACCGTCTTGTGTCCCAAAAACAATAATATCGTTTTTCTTTAGGCATCCATCGTAGACTATGACATCAATGGTCTTCCCAAGGCCCCGCTCATCCTTGACTTCAAGGATTGTTCCCCTACCCGGGTCTTCTATATCCACATTAAGCCTCCCCTCCAGATATCTCTGCGACAGGCCAGTTAGGTATAAGAGCAGCTCAGCTATTCCCTCCCCAGTCTTAGCACTCGTTGGGATAATCAGTATCTGCTTCGCGAACTCCGTCACGCGGTCGAATCGCTCTGACTCAATTCCCAAGTCGTTGAGCTTTCCAACCAATGTATAAATCCTTTCATCGATTCTCTCTTTGACTATGTCCATT
>JBDRKD010000047.1:0-14524 GCA_043814255.1 Microcaldota archaeon | reverse complement strand
ATACTGAGTGCCCTGTATGCATGGCCTCAAAGAGCACTTCGGCCTCCTTCTGTCTCCTAACCTCCCCGACAACTATGCGGTCTGGCCTCATACGGAGGGAGTTAACCATAAGGTCAAGCATTGTCACCTCGCCCTTCCCTTCCGGGTTTGCCAAGCGTGTGACCATTGGTGTCCATTGCAAGAAACTAGGAAGAAGAATCTCTCGAGTATCCTCTATGCTTATGACCCTCTGATTCGGCGGTATGAACAATAGTAATGCGTTTAGGATAGAGGTCTTCCCAGACGCTGTTCCTCCACCAACGATAATGTTCATCTCATATTGAATGCAAAGCCAGAGGAGTGCCGCTACTTCCGAGCTCATCAACTTGGATTCAGTAGACAGGAGACGCGTTATTGTCCATGGGTTTTTGGCAAATTTCCGGATGGTTATTGCGTTGCCCTTGTTCGATATGGGAAATAGCATGGCATTTACCCTCTCACCGGAGTCTAGGTGGGCATCGAGCAGTGGCTGGAGGTTTGATATCTGCCTCCCGACCTTTCGCGCCACGATTGCTGCATAATTTGCTATCTGCTCTTCGCTCTCGAAAACGAAATTAGTCTTGAGCCATCCATGTTTCCGGTGATACACCCACATCGGCTCTAGATAAGAAGTTATGCATATATCCTCAAGATTATTGTCTGCCAGGATAAGTTCCACATCCCCAAGACCTATAAGATCGTGAGTGAGTTTTCCGACAAGTATCGTCCGAATATCCTCGCTTATTTCCCCCATCTGAATCTTCACTAGTTCATTGGATTTCTCTATGAATTTCTGCTTGACAACATCGAATGACTTAGAATCGAGCAATTCAGGTGTCCTGATGCCCACTCCCTCCACAATCTTCTCGCGCATCTGCTTAAGAGCGGCCTCTGTGGCCTTATGAAGCTTTATCTGTTTCAGTTCATATGTATCCACATACTCGTCGTCCTTCCGAGCGATGATTACCTCTGCTGGAACACCATCGGACAAAACCTTATATTGATCAAGTATTTCCAATCAATCTACCCTCTTTTGAATAATCTTCCGAAACCGAATCCCTTGCTCTTGCGGGGCCCTCCTCCACCGCCAGACTTGAAGCCATTTATGCGCTTGTTGAACGACTTAAACCTATCCTGAATTGTTTTGGCTTCATTGTTCAACTTTTTATCGGACAGCATAATCCTGTCCTCGAAATCTTTGGCAATCCTCTCTATCTCCTCTGCCTGTTTCAAAGAGGACTGGTCGCTCTCTCCCTTTGATTTTAAGACGCTGAATGTCCCTTCTGCCTCCACCATCCATTGGGAAACATCATGTTCAATTGATTTGTAATCTGTTTCAATCTTATCGATGTCCTTGTTAATCATTAACCCCAAGGTTTTCATCCTCTCGATGTCCTGCCTCAGCTGGTCCATCAACTCGTTCTTGGTTTCTGTCTGTTCCTTGGAAATGAGTTCGGTCTTCCCGGAGTCTATGAGTGCATATTTCACCTTTATCATATTGCTTTCCTCTAGAATTGTGGCAAGGTGTTCTACTTGGCTTGGGTTGAGTGCGAGAGAGATTGCGACCTCCGTAATGGTGGTCCTACCCCTTGCGCTGTATGAAATCAAGCACGCGGTCGATTACTGTGCTCATTTCCTTTTCTTCGTTCATTTAAATCACTCGGGTTCGATTCTCCCCCTAATCATCCCAGTCTCACTGTGATTCTGGGAGGAACGCGGGGATGAATATACAAATTGAAGCTTTGCAGTGAATACTGTATTCACCTCTCCTGGTATTGGGATAGTGCCATTTATTATAAGGCGTTTTCCGGCAGTCATGTTGAATGGAAGTGTAGGTGACGCATTATAAATGCTATGCATGAGGATACATGTTGTCGGTTCTGGGCAGTCCCAGACATATAACCCTCCCCCGGGGTTGCCTATCTCGACATCCTCGGCTGTGATGTTCCATATCGTGATATTTGTCCCGCGGTTGTTTACAAATTGAAATATGAGCACAGTGGTGTCATCTGGCGAAGACAAATATGGGCTTGCCTTGAAATCTGGAATCCCGAATGACGACAGCATATAGGCTTCGTTCTTCACGCTCCACCAATCAACATCGAGAACCTTTAGGCTCAATAGCAGCAGTACCACTATCCCGACTATGAGGACTGCCCATCCATAGGTTATCAGGTATTCCATACCTGACTGGGCTTTCCTGTTCTGCTTTTTTTGTCTCATGGATTATGCCTCATGAACAGTTAATGCCAACACCGTATGTATCGTTGTGCGCAGCATCCATCTTAAACCAATCATACACGCCATCCGTGATTCCGCTGACGTTGCACCCGACTATATATGGAAATGGATATAACGGCAGAGCAAGCACTGTATCATTGAAATACATGTGGTCCACCATCGATGCATTTGGCAGAAGTATTGGGTCTGTTTCCTCAAAATGTGCCCGCAGTTCTGGGAAGAAAATGAAGCTCTCTATGCCGTTCCCATAATACTCGTCTGAACAGTTGTGCGCAGTGTCATTCGGCCAGGTGCATCCCTGAAGCCTCTCTAGGAAGGATGGGGCATCTGGATTATTGACATACCATGAATTATTTATCATATACTCTGTTGAGGTTGTGTCATTTATTGTCATATTCACCTTAGTTATGACACGTTCTATAAGTCCTCTTGTGTTTATCGGGTAAAGTGGATCGGTGAATCCCTCTATTGAGATAAGCGTGAATGCACTGTATGTCCGGTTAAGCCTCATGCTTTGGGTGCGATCAGTTATGTCTACATGAAGATCTATGGAGAAGTTAAGGATAAATGGATCCGAGTGTTTGATTGAAAGATTCTCCACTGTTATGTTTGCGATGAAACCGTGATTCGCGCCAATCATTTGTGTTGAGTTTATCCAATGGGAGAATGAGCTGTTGAGCATAATGGATGCGCTTGATCCGTCAGAATATGTATTATTCAGTACCAATGCAGTAAGTTCTAATTCGGCATCTCCTACCCCATACCCCGCTGTGTCGGCATGGTCTATGACTGCTACGATTGCCCTTTTCGATGCGATATCAAGCACTCGCGGTACATCAAGGGATATGGAATCAGCATAGTTCGCAAGCTCTATTCCCTCAAATTTCACTGTCATCTGTTCCCCCTGGGTTTTCACAGAATCCATATAGCTTATGATATAAAGCACTATGGGCCCGAGTAGGGAAAGTACCATGAGAGAGTAGAATATTCCTGCTGATGCCATATCAATCACCTTCTTTTATCCAGGTAATAATTCCCATGTCAATTGGACCCCATAGGTAAGGAACCTCTGTAACCGAAGATATCCTGAACACTATATACGGGGAAAGCTCAAGGTCAACTGGATTGCAGGTTGAACCTGACCTTTCATCTCCCACGCAACCCGGGGCAGGATTCCTTTGGTCGTTGAAATTTATGTAGTCTAGAAGCCTTATAAATGCATCATCTATGGCGTTTGTAGTTATGTCCAATTCATCCACTTCCCTCAATATGGGGTCAAATGGTATCCCCTCTAGCCCATACGCCAGAACCACGTTTTGGCTTCCGTCTGGAACTCCATCCCCATCCAAATCATAGTATACTGTGAGGTTTCTCCCTTCTGCGTATGGAAGGATGCTTGAGAACGGAACTGATGCAGGGAACCTTGCCTTGTATATCACCCTGTTGCCTGTCGAGCATTCGGCGGTATCGTTCTCTGGCTCGAGTCCTGTCCTAACATCTACGAAATTTGTTTCGTTTTTGGTCAGGAGGGCTGCGGGGAAGCGGATATTGAACGGGTCGCCCAGCATATCGTATGGTGTTGTGTATACTGAAAGGTTGTATACGTTCTGCCATATGCCCCCTGTCGAAGAGGACATCACACTGACATTATGCGTCCAGTATTCCGCTGAATATGATGTAACCCTGGCATCATATGGGGTGAACCATTCAGGTATTGTGAAGTTCCCAGTGCAGTTATCGAAAGGATTCGTCTCCTGGATTATGCTTATCTCCTTGTAACCAAGCGGGGGTATTGTCGTGTTGAAGTTGAATTGCAGGTATGATTCTGGGAAGAGGGTTGTTTCTATTGTTCCTGTAACGTTGATTTCCTGCGTTATTGTGGCACTTATGAGTATCCTCAAACCGAGCTGTTCGTATATGAGTTGCAGTTCAGTTGCGTTGTCGCTGACAAAATATGTCCCGTTTCCTGCTTCGGCTATGCCCCTGAGCGTGAAGTTGGCATTCTCGCACGAGGAGATTGGACCGAATCCTATGGAATCGACGGTCACATTGTCTATTGTTTGGTTTACATAAGAAGAACTCCAGATTGCATTCATCATTGCCGATTCGCACTCCGGGTTATCACAATCTCCTGAACCGCCCCCGCAGCACTGGGAGCCGACTGTATTTGTGCCGTTCCAGAGCGGTGGTGTCCATTTGAGTATCCTCCCGCTTGAGCCAACAGCGAATGCAAGGGCGTCGTTTACTTTCTCGGAACCATAGAGGGTGTATGATGTCGGGCTGTAGTCGATTGTCCAATCGGTGCTGTTCCATTTCACTATCCTGCCGTTCTCCCCAAGCGCATATCCAAGTGTTTCGTTTATGAATGCATTGGTGAAAAGGTCCCGTCCAGTTGGACTCGTGTCAGAGCTCCAGCCGGTCCCGTTCCAGCGTATAATTGCACCGTTGTATCCAACTGCGTATGCCCAATAATCCGTTCTGTTGACAAAGGCGACATCCCTGAGATCCTGTGCTGTTGGAGAGACTTGGGCAGCCCATCCAGGGTCTGTCCAGTTGTATATCTGGCCACCTGAGCCGACTATGAAGCCTTGTGTCCGGTTCTCATTAAATGCAACCGAATAAAGGGTTCCTGCAAACGTGTCTGTAAGTACCCAGTTCGTCCCATCCCATGTGAGCACCCTGCCGCTGTCACCAACTGCGTAGGCAAGAGAGTCATTTACAATGAATGCGCTTCTCAAACGGCTCCCGACTGGACTTGGGTCATTGGCCCAGCTAGTGCCATCCCATTTCATGATGAGGCCGGCGTCCCCGACTGCGAAACCGAGAGTCTCGCTGTACATGTGAACGCCGCGCAATGTTGTGCCGATGTTCAGTAATATGCTCCAGGTGGTTCCATCCCATTCAACGATTCTCCCACCCCCTACCCTAGTGCCTACTGCAAAGCCATGCGTATCATTGATGAAACTCACACCGTAGAGGCTCGAGCCTGTTGGACTCACCTCCCCGTCCCACCAATAGCAGCTTCCAACATTGTGACACCTATAACCAGCTATCCCATCGCTCATCACAATGATGAACTTCAGCCTGTCGATTGAGGATTGTGCTGCCAATATCTCCCTTGCCTTGTTGATGGCGCAGCATATGCACGTCCCTCCTACTGCTGAATATGTATCAACTGTCGAGTTAAGATAGGCTTCGTTGTTCGTAAGGTCAGTCCAGTTTTGGACCTGGTTGCTGAATGAGACAAGGGCTATTTGGTTGCCTGAGCCGTTCATCACTATGTCTATGAACTGTTTGTCAAGGCATCTTGCAAGGGCGAGTCTCTGTGTCTCCGGGCTCGTGTACATGTTTGTGTTGGAGCAATCGTTCCCCCACGTCTGCCCTGCAGTGGTATCGCTATATCCAACTCTCCAGTTCATGCTCCCTGAGACGTCTGTTATAAGGACAACGTCCGCGTTCCCAAGGGTGCCCCCTGTGATGTTCGCCGCAGCCCTTAATCTGAGGGGAACTGTGACCTGGCTCAAGTCAATGTAATCGAGAAGGGTGAAATTCGCATCATCAAGGTATATCTCCTGTATTGCGTCAGTTCCATTGTTACCGAAAACAGTCTGGTTTCCCATAATCAGTTCGGTGGAGTAGTTGTTGTAGAACTTCAGGTAACCGGATATGTTGGTTATATTGCCTGGGACATAGAATGAATCGTAAAGGTTGATGATGCCGTCTATGCCCGGGAAATAGTAGCGCTCGACACCACTCGTTATGTCCCCGAATTCCGAGGTGTCATACACTACCCTTATGTAGCCTCCGCCAATGTATTGGTCGATAAGCTCGTCTCCGATGAAATTCAACGTGAAATTGGTTGCGTTTCCGAGCGAGAGATTCCCAAGGCACCACGGATAATCCACATTCCATGAATTGACTGAGAAGTTTCCGCCTGATTTGTTGAAAACCCCGCAGAACTCATTGTTTATATACAATGTGAAATTCGTTCCAATGTTCATCTCCATGTAGATATAGGATACGTTCGCATCTGGGGGTATGTCCCCGATAACTGCCGTTATATTGCCCTGGCCAACGAACCCGCCGAAAAACAGGTAGCTCGATGATTGCTTCCCGAGTATATTGCTAAGGAAAGCCCGTGCGGCATACCCAACATGCGGCTGGCTTTTCATGTAACCGGAGACAAGTCTCCTGCTAACTGCAACCATCCTGCTCTTATAATCGAGAACTGTGGTGTTGTAGAAGACCTCGTTGTCGATAATAAATGCCCAATCGACATTATCTGAAACCAGGTTACCGAAGAGCATTGTCGTCAGATTCGTGGCCGCTTCAGAGTTGTTGCTCTCGTTCAAGGACCAAAGGGCACCCTCGACTTCCAGTAGGGTATTGTTGAGATCCTCGTCATTCAGGAAGCCTGAGTAATAAAGGTCCCTGACAAGCTGCTGGTCCCACAAGTCGATAAGCTTAACCTTGGCCATAAGGCCAATCATATCCCCTGTCTGGAAATGGAGCGTCTCGTGCATGAGCTCTGAGGAGACTGACTCGACTGAAACCAGGGTGAAAAGCGACACTATTGAAAGCAGGGCGAGCAGTGCAAACACTGCGTCGATGGTGAAGAAAATCCCTTTCCTGTTCTTTTTCACCTTATCCATGTCACAACACCGATATCAACCGGACCATACATATATGGCACCTCATTAATGGCAACGCTCCTCATCACTATGTCTGATGTTAGCATAACGTCAATTGGGTTGCACCTGACCCCGGAAGGCTGGTCGTGGCAGCATACTGGGGTTTCCTCGGAGAATATATCTAATATCGTGCAACCAACTGCATTCAACTTATAGAAGTTCAATTGGTCCATGAGCCTAACAAATGCGTCTGCAAGCGCGTTCTGGTCCCTCTCCGCCTCTAGAACACTCATTTCAACAGCCGTTGCGTTGAACTCAACTCCAGGCATATCCAAACCTATTGGTATGTAAACAACGCCCTCTGGGGGATGGTTCGGATTGAGAACAAAACCATCATCGTGCCTGAGGTCATAGTACACAGTAACGTTCCTGCCCCACATCCCAGGAAGCACTGTTGAGAATGGAACAGAACCCTTGACAAGTGCCTTGTATATCGCCCTGTTGCGGTTCGGGCATTCAGTGCTGTATTCGCCTGCCCTTTCACCTGTTGAGACATTCACTCTGTTCGGCGGGCCGACAGCAAGTATGCCGGGGTAACCCGCTCCTGGCGGCAGCGGGGTCGTTGGGTCGAACTCAATGACGTATGGGTCTCCGAGCCTCGAATAATTGTCGCTGAACCAGGAGAGGTTGAACACAGTCCATTGCCCGGAGCCGTTATTGAGTGTGACCTTGTTCGTCCACCTGTCCGCGGAATAGGATGTAATCTTCACATCGAATGGGATTAAACCTATGGGAACGCTGAACTCCCCATTGCAGCTTGAGAAGTTCTCTGACTCAAGGGTGACAACCAAGTCCCTGTAACCTGCTGGGTCACGTTTTGGTTCGTAGTTGAACTCCAAGTAGGAATCAGGGTATAGTGTAGTTCTGTTAGCCCCTGTTGCCTCGAGCACCTGGTTCGTGTACGTCATGTTCAGCAGTGTGGAGGCGATTGCCCTGTATGCATCGACAAGCTCTGTTGTGTTCCGTGCGTCGAAATACTCCCCGCCTCCGCATTGCGCGGTCTGGTTCAGGGTGTCTGCATCGACATCTGCACCAAACCCGACAGTATATACGGATATCCCGTATAGGTCGTGGGCATCGCACGCTGCCTGAATGGTGTCCTGTAACGGGTCTCCTGTCATATTCGGAGTCAACCCAAGGCATCCCACATTCGCTATCCCATCGCTCATTACAACGATGGACCACATACTGGCGAGGTTGCCGTTGTCCACGAGCTCGTCTGTCGCGTTTATTATGCCGCAGCATATGCACGTCTCATACCATGTCTCGGAATCGTTCACGAATGTGCCCAAGTCTGTGATGTTGTCGCTGAGTGGATGTGCCCTGACAATGCTCTCATCATATAATGTCCTCCAGATATCTGTTGGGCACGGTGGGTCAAGCACAAGGAACGAACGCGAGGAGATAGCTGTTGATGCGGTGAACATTGTGTCTTCGTAGAGTATGCCGTTCCACTTAAGATTCACCTGTGTCCTCTCGCCTGGTTTGAGTGTTGGGAGATGGACTGAACCGATACTATCCGCACGTACGTGGAATTGCACCATACCGCCGTATGGCTTGTCTGCAGTGTTCTCCACAGTTGCATATAAGACAAATTTCCCGTGCGAGCCGCAGACTGCCTGCGACGGGGACACCTTGAAATCAGTTATCACAACCCCCCCTGTGGCTTCCTTTTTGGTTACTACAGCCTCTTCCGCGGGTTCCTTTCCAGAGAGCAGGAGCTGGAGTATGTGGTATATGAACGGAGCCCCGCTTCCTCCGGAAGATACTGTTATGTTTGTCCTGTTTGTGTTGTCCCAGTCAGTAGGCCACTCATAACCGCCTTCCCAGGCATCGTACTCGCCTGGAGAGAAGTAATCCCCTGGGCCCCCACCCATAGATGCAATCCAGTTCGCCACCCCATACACCCAATGGGTTCCGGGGTTCAGGTCCTTGCTCCACGTTACACTTACATCAACCTCATCCCCTGGCTGGAGTATGTGCGAGATGTTTGTCTTGTTTATCAGATCAACCGAGCCTGTGAATGGATTGAAGAAGGACACGTTGAAGGGGCCTGTCGTATCGCAGATGTTATCTATGTTCCTGATTGTGGCAGTTATCTCATAAAGGTCTTCTGAAAGCTCCCTTGCACCCATGTTCGCCAGGGTTATGTCGGCAGTCTTGTACTCGTATGTTGATTCGAATAGGTTGTCTGCTTCTCTTAGCTCCCATATTGCGCCTTCCCCTGTTGGCGGGTAATCTATGTTGCCTGTGCTATTCGGGGAATAATCTGCATATCCATATACGTACGCACCGTAATCGCCGACAGTTGATATGTGGTTTCCATTGGGCATTATGCCGTCCCAGTCATATGTTAGCTCAACTGTGGCTCCCCTGTTGAGTCCGTTTATTACCTGCCGGTAAAGCTCATGCGTGTAGTCATACCACAGATACTTGAAGTTGAAGCTTGCATTGAAGTCGTCCCATATGTGGCACGGGCCGTCATTGGTTATGTTCATGTTCAGCCCATAATTCCCAGGAATGCGGCACGTGAACAGGAACTCGTCAGGCGGGTTTAGGTACGGGCGGTAGTATTCATCGGCTGGTCCTGGGAGTGTTGTGTGGAGGTTCGTTACATTCAGGTTCCTGCGGCGTTCCTGCAAGACTATGGAATCGTTGTTATTGCTTTCATCTGCCTCCACAACCACGCCGTTCGGGTCAGGCGGGTGGTCTATCCACGGGATGAGCCTTGTATTCTCAGTGAACGTCGCGTTGACATCGAATGCAAAGTATTGGAACTCGTTTGCATCCATCCCGTTGATCGTGTAATTATCCTCAACAGTAAGGGGTCCACTACTCCAATATGGGGTTGAATAGATCGTGTAGTTGAAATCCTGCGTGGTCGGGCATCCGAGATTGTATATCCATGTAAGCACCCGGAAGCATATCTCCTCCCCGAAGCATACGCCTTCCACGTAGTTGCTCTCTATACCGTGTCCTGAGCTCCAGAAACACTCGTATGGGGGGTCTGCGCCGCCATAGCACGAGCCCCACATCTGCATCCCAGCAACAACCAGGTCGGGGTATGTTACAACCACCACTGTATCCTCTGCATAATTATCTGCCTCATCGAATTCCATTACCACCCCATCTGGAACAGGAGGGTAATCTATCCAGCCTATGAAAGTCGTATCATTAGTGAGATTGCCTTCGTATGTTATGTCACCTACCCAATCTGAGAAGTACGTCCCGTTGCTCTCGTTTACGTAGCTTATGTTGACAGTTCCGACCAGGTTTCCTGAAGCGTTCGTGGGGTCGACAAAATCCTTATATACAGATATGACAAATGGATCAAAAACCCTGCACTCATAATGGCGGTCCACATACATCTCGATGGTTATGTCGGTCGGGGTTGCGTTGCAAAGGCTGTTCGGGGACAGATAGAAATATCCGAACTCCAGGTTAGGCAGCCTTGGGGACATGGCAGTATAACCTGTATTGTCTGATTCAGAGCTCTCGTCTATGTAGTCCATTGGGTCGGAAGTAACATAGAAATAAGCATTTTGGCTTGAGTTCCACTCCAAATCTTCAAGTATGGAGTCAACGAAATCAGCATCCAATACGAATGTGAGAGTTTTCGTCTCAACTGACAGTAGGGTTGTGTTGTAATAATCCACTAAGTGCTCGACTGCTGTGCCATTGGAGAGGGTGTAGTTTATGTAGGCGCGGATTTCAACAAGCCCGACGTCTATTCCCTCCTCCTCCCTCAGGGTGAAGTTATATGTCATGTTTGTGAAGTTCCTGCATATCGGCCAACTTGTTGCATAGCCGCCTGGATAACCGCTTCTGCTCACTGCGTAGGATGAAACGAAATCAATATCTGTATTCGGCCTTGCAACGTCTATCTGAATCGTCTTGTTGTTGTTTGCTTCATCGAATTCCCATATGTTATTCTCTGGGTCCGCATAAGCCATTATGATTACATTATCGAAAAGGGTGGCAGTCCAATTTATTGATACGTTTGCCCATGTTAATGAAGCAAGACCTGGAAGCTCGACCCAGCCTATCAATCTTCCTGATGCATTGCCTGGGTCAAAGGAACCGTTGTAGAAGCTCACGTTGAACGGATCTACCACATTCCATCCGTTGTTGTGGATATTTGCTGTGATATTATATGTGGTATTCAGGCCAGGTATTGAGGATTCGGGGTCCAGGATTATTCCTCGGGGGTCAAATGTTGGAACTGGAATCCAGAGGTCTGGGCTCAGCGATGTTGCCAAGCCTGGTCCGCTGTACTCGACAATGCCGACCCTGTTGTTTGGGTTTGTGAACATTATGTTCAGGAATTCGTTTGATGCGTTTACGGCAATCTCTATCTTCTTCTCGTTCGGAGGAACGCATTCTGAGAACCATTTGTATCCGCAGTAGTCCTGTCCATTTGGAGCATATGTGAATGATCTGTTCTCCTGGCCGCAGGACTGGGTTGCTGCGCCGCAGGAGCAGTTGTCTCCAGCTGGGCACGCAGTGCTGCAGCACGCCTGCGTCTGGTCTGCGCACCATTCCATGCTCCCTGAGACATCAGTCACAAGCATTATGTCTCCCGCAGATGCATCTATCGCCAACGTTATGCTTGGCATGCCTAACCTGATTGGAACAGTAACCAGGCTTATGTTCTCATAATTAAGGGCTGAGAAATTTGCGTTCTCTAACGGTACAACCTGTTCAACGCCAGTACCGTTCACTGTGATGCTGCCATTGCTCCCCATGCCCAAGAAGAGACTATAGTTGCTGAGGAAATGGAGCCTTCCGCTTATGCTTGTAATGTTACCCGGGACAAAGAAGGAATCATAGAGGTTTATGAGCCCGTCTATGCCCGGGAAATAGTACCTATGGATTGTTGTTTGGGGTGGGGAGAACTCGCTGCTCGTCAACTTGACCCGTATGAACCCCCCGCCGATGTATGCCCTTGATGCATTCCCATTTGTGAAGTTTATGTCAATGCGCGTTGATCCTCCCCTCGTGATGTTCCCAAGACACGCCGCGTCGGTAATTGTCCAGTTGTCGACAGAATAGTTTCCTGGGCTTTTTGTGTATGAACCACAGGGCGTACCATTCACGTAAAGGTCGAAATCGTCCCCTAGTGATAATTCAAGATATAATTCATATATCTGTGCATCAGTAGGGATGTCGCGCAGGTAAACGCTAATGTTCCCTTGGCCCACGAAACCTCCAAAGAACACGTATTCAGCGTCCCCTTTTCCAAGGATGTTTGTCAGGAAAGCGCGCGTCGTGAATCCTACTGTCGGCTTCCCTTTCATATAGCCTGACACAAGCCTCCTGCTCACGGCACTCATGTGTCTTCCGGAAAGCAGTTCGGTTGTGTTATAGACTATCTCATATCCAGATGTCCTGCCCACTTGGACTGCCCAGTGCAGGTTGTTTGGCGTTGTGTTCTCGAATATTGTTTCAAGCAGCCTGCTTGCAAGATTTGTGTTTGCTGTCTCGTTAGTCGCCCAAAGAGCGCCGACTGCATCCAACACTGTCTTGTTTATGTCAGTTATATCAAACGCAGATGTGTTGCACACCTCATGTACAATGGGCTCGTGGCGTATATCCCAGAGTCGCATCTTCGACATGACGTCAATCATATCCTCTGAATAAGCGTGCAGGTCCTCATACATTATCTCGGCCGAAACTGTCTCTATTGAGACGATTGCGAACACACCATATAGCGTCAGCAGTATGAGAAGCCCGAACACGGAATCAAGTGTAAAGAATATCCCTTTTTTCATCTTTTTTCCACCCATACACGGAGGTTCATGCTGGCAAGCTCCCTGTCGATTCCATCAATTAATACTGTGCGCTTTATGATTACTACCTGTGACGGACGCCATATCGAAAGCCCGAACTTAAGTGGTTCTCCAACTATTGCGAATGCATCTTCAACAGTTGAGTTTATGAGGGGAAGCCCCGCCTCGGTGGAACCATCCAAATCCTCGAAGTAATAGACCCTTCCTAAATCATAGTTCCAGAAACACACCATGCACGCATCTGGGTCGTCTTTCATCGATACAATTATGCGCAGGTCTATCTCCCCAGCCCGGAATACCCATCTGCGGTCCTCAAATTCGACCTCCTCCCCCTCTGAGGTGTGCGGCATTATGTACCATGGGTCGGAGGCGTTCCCTTCGTCCCAGTTCCCTGCGTTATATTCCCCTACTGCGGAGAAATTCTCGTCTATTATGTTTGCACCTGGGGGACCCTGCCCGACAACCAGTAGTATTCCTCCCCTGGAAACGAACTCCTGCAATCCGGAGATGTTCAGGTCTGAATTATCGAACCCGACTGGGTCGAGGTTCTCTATCAATATCGTCCTGTAGAGGCTCTGGTTCTCCACCATCCTGTTGAACGCTACTTCTGGTTGTACGTTATTGCTGAAGTAACCAAACGAATATCTGCTTGGGTTCTCCGGGAGGTTGGCTTGAGTATTGCCCCAATACAGGTCCCACGCCAAATCAGATTCATTCAACTCATAGAGGAGCCTTGTGCGCGAGGGGTCTCGTGAATAATAGGCAACCGGGCTCTTTGCGATTCCGCCGGTTAGGTTGTAGCCCTCTTTATCTGAGAAGAACAGGTAGAACTCGTGTGTCTTTTCCGGTGCCTGGTAGCTCAGCATTCCAAGCCTCATGCGGCTTTTTGCGGCATCGTAGCCCAATTCCATGAGACGGTAGATTTTATCAAGCGATAGCACTCTCTCTTCTAAAGCGAGCCCGATGCTCTGGACATTCGTCTCGTTCCAGTCCTCGGGATTCCCTGGACTGCGGATGAGGGAATCTGACACCGCAATTGATATCAATTGCATGTCCCTTCGGTTCTCAAGGTCCTTTATCTGTATATCAACGTTATGCCAGATACTGATAACGGTTATCAATACAGATACAAAAATCGCGATGCTCAGGATAAAGTCCATGGTAAGTAACTGTGCCCTTTTCAAATTCCATCAACCCGGGGTGATGACAATCATTCCATCGTTATTCGAGATGGTGTTCCAGCCAGCCAACGGGTTCCCTGTTACATTTGACGTGATGATAGGCATCAGGTAGTATCCCCCCTCCCAGGATAGCTCAACGAACTGATGGGAGGTATTTACTGTCAGGTAATATCGCGTGTTTGTTGCCAGATACTCTGGAAGTGAGAACCTATGTGAATAGCCCCTCCCGACTACGACCCCGTTGTTTATCTCTGTAGAAACAATCTCCGCAACCCTCTTCCCATCCATCTCAATGCGCTGTGAATATATCATTGCATTTCTATCTCTCTCGAGGACTGTCACAATCAAGAATATCATAACCAATGCTGAAATCAGCGCAAACAACTCGATTGCAACTTGGGCCTTTCTCTTTTTCAACTATTCACCACAGTCGCCAAGATGGCATGTCATCATTATTGTCACCAGGCTATGAGCAGCTCTCCCCATCAGTCACCTGAATGATGTTTGTCGAACCAACTTCAACAGCCTCGACTGATACCTTATGGGTGCCAGGGATCGTGTGCTTGATGCAGCCAGTAACGTTTCCGAGAGTCTCCGCATAGAC
>JBDRKD010000046.1:0-20068 GCA_043814255.1 Microcaldota archaeon | reverse complement strand
TGGAGCATACACGTTGAGTCGCAGTATGTTGTCAATAAGGGCCCTGAGGCGATGACTGAAGTCGCAAGCGGAGAGTTCGATACAGGGAAATACGTGAAGGACGGGAAGGTCAGTGCTGTTGTTGGGGGGACGTTCTATGGGGGTCCGGGTCCTTTCAGAAAGAGCAAATACAGTGGTAAGGGAAGGTGCGCAGGGTTTGTGCTTGAGTAGTCCCCCTAGAGCCTCCATTTTTCAGGGGAGCGCGCCAGCTCCCTGTGGGTCCTGGCATACGTCTTCAGAGGAATCCCTTTAATTGATGCATCCACAGCCTGCCTCAATGCAGTCGCCCCTGAGCGCGTGCCGTCTGGATGACCGTGAACCCCTCCGCCTGCCTGTATGACTATGTCATTGCCGAATATCCTCATTAAGTCAGGGACATTGGCTGGTGCGAGCCCTCCGCTGCATACGGAGAAAAGCGGCTTGTGCTTCCCGTATTCGGAGTTTATGCTCCCGGGAATGTGCGGGAACTTGAAAATGTTCTTAAACAAACGGTTGTGATGAGTGAAGGAGATGTACTGGAGGCCTGAGAACCCGGCTGTTATGATGTCTATCATTATGCAATCGCTACCCCTCTCTTTCACATATTCTGCCCGCTCAAGCATGACCTCAGCAGAAGCCGTGATGTTCGGCGCATACATCTTCTTTTCCCCAGTCTCCTTCTCAGCCCTGTCCTTCGCATCGAACACAAGGTCGAATCTTTTCTTGAATGGACAGAAGCGCTGGCTTGTGAGGTTCTCGTCGTCCTTAACGAAGTCTATTCCCCCAGCCCATGCCTCGTAAGCCACCTTGGCAGTCTCCTTTGGGTTCAGGCCGACCTTTGGTTTTACGATGGTGCCTATGTGGGGCCTCCTGCTCCTAAGTGTCCCGAGCCGCTTCCTCACGCCCCCTCTCCCGAATGAGGGGCCGGGATATGTGTTTGTGTATTTCCTAGGAAGCTGAAAATCAAGGAAACGTAGGTTCTTGATTCCCTTCATTCCAAATATGTTCCCGGCCACATCTGAGAGGAATTGGGGCATGTTATTATCTTCGAACAGTTCGACAGGATAGGCGATTTTTATTATGTTCCCGTTTATCGAGTAAACGCGGGCTCCAAGTCTCTCCAGTATCCCATGCTTCATGGTCCCTATCTTCGTCCATGTGCCAATGGAACTCTCGGCTCCCAGTTCCTCGCCTGCCTTCCTCAGGTCTGGTGCTTCGACATAGTATTCGCATAGGACGTATTTCTCTGGGTCTGGTTTGAATCCGAGTTTCAAGAATGCCATAATATCCCCCCTTAACTGGTGTTAACCCCCCTTAAGGATAACGATGTTTCCCCTGCCCTTCTTTATCTTCTTCACAACCCCCATATCCTCGAGCTCAGCAATCATGAGGCTCACCTTTGCCTCGGAAAGAGGTATGAGCTTCCTAAGCTCCTTCTGGGTTACTCTACCATCATGGCTCCTGAGGATACCAACGAGTTCCTTCAGGTCTCCTGAAAGTTCACCATGCTCCCGTGTTTCAATTTCTTTTGGAAGTTCTGGTTTCCCCTTTTTCCCTTTTCTCATGAAAAGAAAGAACACGCATCCCAAAAGAGCAATACCCAATGCAACAACGTATGGAAACCAATCGATGGAACCGGATTCCTCCTCTTCTCCGAACTCAAATTCTCCATCGCCTAGGTCAATGATATCGAACTCTTCGTAGAACACGAGCAGGTCCATGGTGTAATTCCCGTCGTCGTTTACCACAACGAACTCGTGTGCTATCTGTTCAAGTTCATTATTCTTATTTACCTGCTTCACAATGAGTTCGTATTCTCCAGGAAACACTTCGAATAGATATATGCCCTCTGCGCCGGTAACCTCTCTCTGTATGGGAGTGGTGTTGATTTCAACAGCAATGCCCTGCATGGGACTCATCTCAAGAGCGTCCCAGACAACCCCGCTTATCCACGCAGCATGGACCATTGGGAGCAGGAGCATAAGCACTGCAAAAACTCTACAGGGGCCCATAGGCTGGTTTTGATAGCCAATATTTAAAAGCATGCTAAAAGGAGGTAGTATAAAGCTTTAAACCGGAAAAACAGCCTCGGTAAAGTTTCTGCGAAAAACTTCCTGGAAGTATTTATTTAAACAAACCAAACTCAAAGAGAGCTGGTGATGTGATGAGGAATACTGTTTTAGCGCTCCTTGCATTGATGCTTCTTATCGGGGCATCGTTTGCTGGGAATGGCAATGGAAAAGGGAACGAAGATGTAGCCGCAGGATATGCTGTTGCATCGAATGCTCTGGAGAGATACGAGCATGCAAAAGAACGCTATATTGAGAGCATGGATAAATGGAGGGAGAAGAGGGCTGGGGATAAGGAATCTGTTTTTGCAAGAGGGAAAACATATACATCCAATGCCGTCTCAATGCTCCAGAGAATGCTTGATGTTGTGAGCAGCCAAGTTTCGAAATCAAAGGGACTGTCGGAAGAGCAACGAAACGGGTATATGGCAGAAATAAGCGGACATCAGGAGACACTTGCACTGCTATCTCTGTCTGTAGAGAACGTAACTACAGCGAGGGAACTCGCAGAACAGACAAAACTTGTGAAAAAAGAATGGAACGAAACCAGGAAGAACGCCAGAATCATGCTTGGCGGAATGGGGATAAAAGGAATAGACAACGCAATAGAGCTGGGTTTGAAAGCAGAAAACAGAACCAGGAATCTGATAGGTGGATGTGAGGAGGCTGGTTTTGATATCTCGGGCGCAACTGAACACCTCGAAGGGTTTGGAGAGCAGCTAATGCTTGCGCAGGAGGAAAATGATTTGGCCATAGGAATGTTTGATGCAGGAAACGCAGCAGAGGGATATGAGCATCTACGCAACGCACACAGGCACATTGTTGAGTCCAAGAAATTCGTGAATGGACTTAAACAGGACCTCAGGAACTGCGTAGCTGGAAAAGGACGCTTTGTGCTGAGAGGAGAAGGATGGCTCCGTGCAATCGGGAGCGGACGCGCCGAAATCACAGGCAATGGGAGTGTGGAGGCCAGCTTTGGCTCTGATTCTAACAGTGGAAAGGTCACTATAATCGACAGGGCAGGAGATGTTGTTGTAAACATTGAAGGTGGACATGAAGTAAAAAGACAGGATGATGCAACTATTGCCGGATTAAAGAGCGTGAATGTTTTGGTATACACTGGCGCAGGGGACATAAATGTCTCGGGCTCCCGTTTTACTGTGATATTGAATAGCAATGATGTGGAACTCTACGCAGAAGGGAGAGGTATTGCTATACTCAGAGGAAACGGAACGTATGAAGCTGGAAGCCTTGGAAACCAAAGTGTGTCTACCTCCTCTGGGGCCTGGACTGGGAAGGGTGCGGCAGTAAGCATAGCCGCGAACACTGAATGAGGTGGTTGTATGAGATATAGAATAATTGCACTCCTGTTGCTCGCAGTGCTGTACGGTTGCACCCAAACTTCGACCGAGACCTCTTCCAGGGGGGGAGAGATTGAGGCGGACACCCCAATCACAGAACACGAGGTAGTATACGCGCAGATAAACGCCGGGAATGCAATTGATGGGCTTGACGAATTCTATTACTCAGAGATAGAATTCGATGAACTTGATGAAAGCATGGAATTTAAATTTAATGAGGGGGAGTTAGAGTAGCTCCTCTGTTTATTTCTTTTTTTTGGCTCCTTTCTTCTTTTGACGTTTCTTATGCGGCGCAATTGTCACAGGATAGTATAAAACGACATCATCTTCCAGGTCCCTCACATAATTAAACCGGCCAAGGAAGAATTCGAACACCCAAAGCGTGATCCATATTGCAAACGCACTTATGGCAATTAAGTATATGATAGAACTGCCAAAGATGAAGTCGCTCGGAAGCACATATACTCCACAAGCTATGCCACTCCAAAGCTGGAAAATAGCTGACAGGTAAAGCAATATTGATGAGAGGACTGCCGCCTTGATGACTGCCTCTGGTATCTGCTTATTTGTGCGGATTTTCGAAATGAAGTAGACTACTGTGTGCGATGCAATGTAGATCAGCGCCCCAGAGAAAAACGCCTGTGGGTTCTGCAGGTTCAGGAAAAGCAGTGCTAATGCGCCTGCTGAGAACGCATGACCTGATGTCTTTCCATCGGTATATGCCACAAGCGCAACAAGTCCATTGAGTATCGCAAGGCCGAAAAGAATGGCGATTGCCGGCGTTGGGCCTGCGGGGGAGACGATAATCTCTCTTGCTATCATCCAATAGCTGAGCATGCCCAATGAGAGATACGCAGTTGATTTTAGATAGACCTCGGATAATGGCCTTATCAAGAAGGTAGTTATGGCCATTAGGATGAAGACAACGATGTACATTGTTGGGTCGATATCAACTGCATAAGCTGAGACATATGCAAACACCAAGCAGAAGGACAGGATTAGATATGGATTTCTTATCAGGCTTTTCTCCATCATGGAATCAAATGCCATTTGTTGTTTAAAAATATTGCGTGTTTTGACCAAGGGATGCGGATATCTATGATTCAAACCCCCTGACAATGACCGTTAGAGTGTGGCTGTCCGGCACCAGGGTGCCGGCCCGAACCGGTTCGGAAAGCCGGAGGTCCTTTTCACAGGGAAAGAGCCGGGGCAACTGCCCAGTAGTTGCGCATTGGGCATGGGCTGCGGGGCGCAAGCGCTCGGGGAAAATTCTGCAGTCTAAAACGCAGATTCAACAAAAGGGTTTATATTCCCCAAGAGAGCATATAGGAATATGGCGTTTGAGATTGAAGTGCGGGGCGTGGCACAAGGGGTAGGGTTCAGACCTTTCATCTATCGAACTGCGAATATGCTTGGGGTGCGCGGAACTGTGCAGAATGTCGGTTTTGGGGTGCGCATAGTAGTCCACTGTACAGACAAACAGGTTGAGAAACTATTAGGCTACATAAAAAAATCGCCTCCGCCATTGTCCAAAGTGGAGAAAGTCACTGTGAAGAGCATAACCTCAAAAACACCGAAGGGGTTCCGCATAATCCTCTCGCGTTCTTCAGCAGATGTACCGGAAGTTTCCCCTGATGTATCAATATGTTCTGCATGCATACATGAGATGAACGACAGGAAAAACAGGCGCTACCTCCACCCGTTCATAAACTGCACGGACTGCGGACCTAGATTCACGCTGATAAAGGATTCTCCTTACGACAGGGACAAGACAAGCATGAGTGTCTTTCCAATGTGTAATGAATGTAGGAAGGAATATGAAAACCCTAACAACAGGCGTTTCCATGCACAACCTGTCTCGTGCAACAAGTGCGGACCGGTGTACAAACTACAGACGTTTGATGGGAACATCCTATCAAACCCTATCGAACGAGCAGGAAAGGAACTCAGGAGGGGGGCGATAATAGCTGTGAAGGGAATAGGTGGGTTCCACATAGTATGCAACGCCAACAAATCGAATGTTGTTGCAAAACTCCGCACAGGAAAATATCGTGAAAGCAAGCCATTTGCGGTTATGGCGAGAGACCTGAAGGCCGCGCAGGAGATTGTAAGGATATCTACATATGAGAGCGACGAACTTCTTTCTGCGCGTAGGCCCATAGTGATTATGAAGCAGAAAAAGAATCTCGTTGGAGTTGCACCTGGACTAGACAGTATCGGCATTATGCTGCCCTATGCTCCAATACATCACCTCCTGTTCAAATTCTCTGGGCTCAAACATCTTGTGATGACAAGTGGGAACAGGCAGAGCGAGCCGATAATAACCAAGAATAGTGAAGCCTTGACGAAACTCAGGGAGATTGCAGACTATGCCCTTGTACACGATAGGGAGATTGTATCAAACTGTGATGACTCAGTGATAAAATTCATCGAGAACAGAATGGCTGTTGTGAGATATTCGAGAGGCATGGCTCCTGGTTCCATTCAGATCAAAACGAAGAAATGCGTTGTGGGGGTTGGTGGGGAACTGAACGCAAATTTCTGCATATCAAAAGGCGGAATGGCCCATCTATCCCAGTTTATGGGGGATGTGGATAACTATGATTCATTCAATAATTTCAAGAGCAATTATGTGCGTGCGTTGAATTGGCTACGGTGCAAGCCTGAGATTATTGCCTCGGACCTTCATCCTGATTTTTTCACAACTCGCTTCGCTGACGGCTACGGGGCGGCGAATGTAATGGTACAGCACCACCAGGCCCATCTCTACTCAGTCATGGCCGAGCATGGATTGGACAGTGCGCTTGGCATAATACTTGATGGATATGGATATGGGTCGGACGGCACCGCGTGGGGAGGGGAGCTCCTGCATTCTGATGGAAGCAGGCTCGGAAGACTTGAGCATTTTGAACTCATTGGGGGGGACATGGGGGCTAGGTTCCCATATCGTTCCCTTTACTCGATACTCCGCAACAGACTCTCTGCAGAGGAGGTTGAACGTGCATTCAAGAAACTCAATATGCCTGTTTCCATATTGGGCAGGCAGTACGACAGAAGAATAAACTGCGTTGTCACAAGCTCATGTGGAAGGGTTCTTGATGCGGCAGCATACCTTTTCGAGGGATGTGCGGAGAGGACGTATGAAGGCGAGCCTGCGATAAGACTTGAAGCGCTCGCATCCTCAAAAGCAACAAACCCAAAACCCACGATAGTTGATGTGGGTGGCGTCAGTGTGCTTGAGGTTTCGAACTTCTTCTTGAAACTCATGAAAGAGAAGAACAAACGGAAGGGGGCACGGATGGTGCATGATTATATCGCACTTGGGTTCGCTAAGATGGCTGAGCAGGCATGTAAGAAAGAGAATATTAAAGACGTGTGCCTAAGCGGTGGGGTCATGTATAATAGATATATCCCAGTCACTATCGAGAGATATCTGAAAAGGAAGGGAATCTGCGTTCACCACAACATGCGCGTTCCATGCGGAGATGGGGGCATCGCCCTTGGACAGGTATATTATGCTGCAATAAACTAGGTGGAGCAATATGAAACTTACCTTCTTTGGATGTTGTGGCGAAGTCGGAAGAGCTTGTTTTCTGCTTGAAGATAGGAATGACCGCCTGATTGTTGAATGCGGAGTAAAACTGGGTGGAAATGACCACTATCCGCTTATTGGAAATGAGAGCATACGGCGTGTAAAGAACATTGCGGTCACACATGCGCACTTGGACCACGTTGGGTATCTCCCGTTCTTTTTCATGAAGGGGGGAAATGCACGCATATTCTCAACAAAACCAACAAAGGACATGACCCAGCTATTGCTTTTAGATTACCACAGGATAAACAGTATGAAAGGAAAAAGATTATTCTCGCTCAAAGATATCGATAATGTCCTCAAGCACATGCACAACCTTGAATATGAGGAAAAAAAACGAATAGGGGGTCTGACGCTTTCATTGCACAATGCAGGCCATATTCTGGGAAGTTCCATGATATTGGTGCGTGGGAGGAGGCGTGTGCTTTTTACAGGCGATGTGAATAATAGGGGCACGCGATTGCTAGATCCTGCACGACGGGGGCTTCGAGCACACACGATGGTTATGGAAAGCACGTACGGTGCAAAGACTGACGTCGTTCCGTCCGTGAAAAAAGCATCCGTGGACCTTGCCAAGACTGTGACGCAGACATTGAACAAAGGGGGGTTTGCACTCATACCCTCGTTTGCTGTTGGAAGGGGTCAAGAGATACTTCTCACTTTAGAGGCATACATGCGCTCAGGCGCCATACCAAAAGCGCCAATCTATGTGGATGGAATGATACTCAAGGCAAACAAGATATACAGGCAGAATGCCATATATGCGAAAAAGGAGATACAGCAGTCAATACTCATGAGTGAGCAGGATCCGTTCAAGAGCCCGCTGTTTAAACGACCAAAGACAAGGCACAAGACGGAAGTGTTTGAAGAGCCTGCCATAATCGTCTCTACGTCTGGGATGCTCTCAGGCGGACCGATACTCCGCTATCTTAGAGAAGTTGCCGGGGACCATAACAGCAAACTCCTGCTCGTTGGATACCAAGCTGAAGGGACAGTTGGTAGGAGACTGCTTGAGGGAGAAAGAAAGATGGAGATTGACGGGGAAGAGATAGATGTGAGACTAGCTGTTGAGAGTATCTCTTTCTCTGCACATAGCGATCACCAAGGTTTGCTCCAGCTGGCTAGTGGCGTGAAGGGACTTAAGCGCATATTCCTGATTCATGGAGAGGAGAAGAAACGCGAGGAGTTGGCTGAAGACCTCAGGAGATATGACGTGGTACTTCCAAAGAATGGTGAAAGTTACAAACTGTAATAGGTAGCATATGGCTGGAATGCGCGCCTGGATTGTGCGTACCTAGAGCGCGCACTCTGGAGTGGCCCAGTACCCAAGCACTCGCCGCCTATTGGTGCCACGCTGAACGACTTACACCCTGGAACTCAATGATTTAAATAGTTCCTGTATATATTGAATCATGACAAAAGATGGTTCTGGGAAGATACGAATCCCTCTGACCGGCCCTGAGAACATATATTCCAATTTTGATGAGAATACCCTGTCGAAGAACCTTGTCGAGGAACTCAAGCGACAGGCCGCTGATTCGGAGTTCTCAACTGTAGAGTTCGTTGTTAAGAAGAGTGCAGGAAAGGGAATCGGCAAAGTAGAGAAGCACCTGCAGGAGTACTTCTCTGGAAAGGAGGAATGCATTCGGAAGGACCGCTGGCTTAAACGGTTCAAGGGAACCGCATATGTTGCATTTGGCGGGCTCTTGTTAGTCGCCCAGAAGAACACATTCTCAACTGGTATTGTGGGAATGCTTCTGGTTCCTGCCGGATGGTTTGCAATATTCCTTGGTGTTGAGCACATAATATCTGACTGGAAACTACGCTCAATCCACAGGGTACTTGAAAAACTGAAAAACGCAACATACTGTTTCTCTAGGAAATAAGCAACGCCATCTCGGAAAAGTGAATATATATATGTAAGTTGTAACTATCTCTAAAATGCGGAGTGGTAAGATGAAACTTGGCTTTGTATTCTCGTTTATCATTGCTTATCTGCTGTGGCTGTTCTTCAACATGAGCCTTGACCCTCAAACACTCATGCTTGGCGTGCCGGTGGTCCTCATGGTAGCGGCCATGTCATCTAGGTTCGTTTTCGGGGATTTTGGTGTTCCGAGAATGTCTCCATTAAGAATTGCGTATGCTATCAGATATTCAGTCGATTTCCTGGTTCGGGTATTCAACGCCAACATCTCTATGGCCAAGATAATCCTCCAGCCAAAGCTGGATATCATCCCGGTGGTTATTAGGATACCGCTGAGAACGAACTCCGATTGCTTGAGGACGTGCATATCTAATTCCATAACTCTCACCCCGGGCACGTTGACCCTTGATGCCGATGATGAGTTCATCTATGTCCATTGGGTGAGAGCAACTGAACTCGATTCCGAAAAGGCGAAAGAGATTGTTGTTGGCAATTTCGAGAGGTATTTGAAAGGTGTGTTTGAGTGATATTCGGAGCTGTTGCAACTGTGCTGGGCGGGGTATGCCTTATCCTTCTTTATAGGGTATTCAAGGGCCCGACTGTTGCTGATCGGGTTGCTGCCGGAGACAGTGTTGGAGTTATCCTTGCGAATTCCCTAGCTCTGCTCTCTGTTGAATACTCCAGGTCGTTCTATTTGGATGTCGCGATAGTTGTTGGGACCCTAGGGTTTATTGGAACGCTAGTTATCGCAAGAATGATGGAGGAAGGAAAACTATGATTACTGAGATTTCAACCATATCTTTATTCATTGGCACTGCGCTCTGTTGCATTGGCACCATAGGAATCCTGCGCATGCCTGATTTCATGAACCGGCTTCATTCCGGAACAATCATAACTACACTCGGAACGTTCTTCCTGTTGATTCCTGTTGGACTCAGTGGATTGAAAACGGGTGATGTCGGGTACGTAAAATCCGCAATAATACTGCTTGTCGTACTGTGGCTTGGAAGTGCGATTGGCTCTCACGCCATTGCAAGAGCCATGTTTAAGATGGGAATCAAACCAGATAACCTAGTAAATGATCAAATGGTGGAGAACAAATGATAGATATCATTGCCGGGAGCATCGTGCTCGCATCATCCGCATATGCAGTCTGGACAAAGGACATGTTGGCTTCCGCCATAGCGTTGGGCGTTGCTGGTTTCGCAACTGCGCTTTATTTCCTTGCGCTGCACGCCCCAGATGTGGCGATGGCGGAGGCGGCTGTTGGGGCAGGTATTGTCCCCCTCATACTTATAGCGACGCTCTCAAAAACGGAGAGGATGGAACGATGAGAAGCACAAAGATATTGGTTGCTGGGTCTGTCTCATGCCTAGTCTTGGTATCCGCGCTCATGGCAGCGATGCTGTTGGGCCAGGCGTTCGGAAAGCCTGTTCTTGATTCTGGGGATGCAATACTCAAGACCGCAGTTGATTCGACCGGGGCGGCCAACATAGTGTGTTCGGTTGTGTTGGACATACGCGGGTATGACACACTTGGGGAAGCCACGCTATTGCTCACTGCGGTCACTGGTGTCGCTGTGATGCTTGGTAAGAGGGGAAGTAAATGATGAGCGTGATTGTAAGAACGACGGCAAAGGCACTCATGATGTTTATACTGACATATGGGATGTATGTGATTGCCAATGGACATATCACTCCGGGGGGGGGATTCCAGGGCGGGACGATAATTGCATCTGCAATCATACTTGGACTCCTTGCCTATGGAAAGAGCGCCTCTGAATTCTTTGAGGAAACGCGCCTTGGATTCGCGGAGAATATTGGGTCGATAACATACATCACAATCGCATTTTTTGGGGTCCTTGTCGGGGGGGAATTCCTGCAGAATGATGGTGTCTTTGGTTTGGGGGATGTTGGGAAGCTGTTCAGCGCAGGGTTTATGCCCCCGCTCAATGCAGCAATCGGAACAAAGGTTGCGGCAGGCATGGGAACTATTGCAATACTTTTCATATCATTGATTTGGAATGATGATCATGTTGGGTGAACTGAACTTTGTATTGTGCGCACTTGTGATAGGTGTCGGCCTCTTCGGGGTATTGCTCAGGAGGAACATCCTGAAGATGATAATTTCTCTTGGGGTTATCGACACCGGGATTTACATGTTCATAATAAGTAGAGGGTATGTGGATGGATGCAGTGCACCGATATTGGAAGCTGGTGTTAAGACGGGATGCATGGTGGACCCGATACCACAGGCACTGACACTCACTTCAATAGTCATCGGGGCTTCAGTGATGGCTTTGGGACTCGCCATTGCAATAGGGATATACCAAAAACGCGGTACGCTTGAGGTGAAGATGATTGAGTGACATCCTATCGATTCCAGTGGTTCCTATAGGCATATACCTTTTCGCAGCTTTCGTAGTTCCCGTTGTTGCAAGAGTTCACATGAAAGCAAGGTGGCTATTCGCGCTTGTGATGGGCCTCTGTTCGTTGCTGTTCATGCTCGCTGCCTATCCTGGGGCCCAAGGAGAACATACGACATATTGGGTTGGGAATTGGATACCTGCTCTCGGCACTGTTACGGGGATAGGGCTCGTGCTCGACCCCCTTTCATGGCTGTTCGGTATCCTCATGAGCCTGTTCTGCGTCCTCTGCATTATCTATTCAAAAGAACTGATGGTTGACGAACATTCAACCAAATACTATTCACTTCTGTTCCTTGTTTGTGCTGGTGGGCTAGGTGTTGTGCTCACTGCTGACCTATTCAACCTCTTCGTCTTCCTGGAATTGTTCAATCTTGCGGCAATAGGCCTTGTGGCGTATAATAGAACCGACCGCTCGTTTGGGGCAGCTTTCAATTTCCTGGTGATGGCGTCTATGGCGACATCACTCATGCTTATTGGGATTATCATTCTCTATAGCATGACTGGCACACTGAACATTGCGCACATCGCATACAAGCTTGGGCAGGAAGAGGTTGGTATTGCATCATTGGTGGCGCTTGCACTCATGATTGTTGGGGTGGGAGTCAAAACCTCTTTCTTCCCATTGCATACTTGGATGCCGGAAGCCTACAGCTCTGCCCCTCACGGGGCAAGCATGCTGCTTATTGGGATGAAATACGGGACTGGACTCTATGTGCTGCTGCGGGTGCTTTCAGTTGTGTTCGGGTTCGTTGGAATGAGCTGGTTCCTCATATTCATCGGAATGCTGACAATGATTGTAGGAGTCATGATGGCGATGCTCCAAACTGATTTCAAGAGGATGCTCTCGTACCACGCAATAAGCCAGCTTGGATACATGGTGCTTGCCGCAGGGCTTGGGACTGTGCTCGGGATGACTGGTTCCTTGTTCCACGTAATCAACCATGTAATATACAAGGGTATGCTCTTCCTTGTTGCAGGGGCAGTCATATGGAGAACTGGGGAAACAGATATCAACCGCATGGGGGGACTCGGAAGGTACATGCCGCTGACGGCATTGGCCTATGCCGTTGGGGCGCTCTCAATAAGCGGGGTTCCGCCTTTCAACGGATTCGCAAGCAAATGGATGATATACCATGCAAGCTTTGCAATACACCCCGCCATAACTGCGATTGCATTGCTGGTGAGCGTGCTGACCCTTGCATCGTTCCTGAAGGTGTTCCATGCAGTATTCCTTGGAAGTGGTAGCGGCGATGCCAAAGAGGCGCCGTACACAATGACCGGACCGATGTTATTGCTTGCCCTTCTCTGCGTATTGTTCGGTCTCTTCCCGGACGTGGTGCTCGAGCATGTCGTCACGCCTGCAGTAAGGACTGTTCTCAATCCTGATAAGTATATCGATTCTGTTCTGAGTGGTGTGTTCCCATGATGAGGGATATTGGATATTGGGATGCGTTGGCCTGGGGTTCCCTGTTCATGCTATTTGTCCTAGTCGCATACATACTGCTAAGAAGAAAAGGCGAGAGGGGTACTGAGGAGTTCCTGTGTGGGGAATCGTTTGAATACAAGACGCCGGCACATCATTTCTTCTTCGGGTTTGAGAGGACTCTTGAGCCTCTTTTCCGAGCTGTGAGGAGATTCCACTCGGAGATAATAAACGAATATGTTGCCTGGTTGCTTATCTTTTCGCTTCTTACGTTTATTGCGCTTGGCCTGATGGTTATTTTGGAGGTTAATGTCGTATGAGGAGATTCATGGGGAAGTCGCCGTGGGTGTATCACCTTAACACTGGCTCCTGCAACGGGTGCGACATAGAGATTATCGCGGCACTAAGCCCGCGTTATGACGCCGAAAGGGTCGGCGTAAAGCTTGTCGGCTCACCGAAACTTGCAGATATACTGCTCGTTACCGGGCCGGTTACAAAGCAGATGAAGGCAAGAGTAAAGAACATATACGATCAGGTTCCTGGCCCGAAAGCAGTTGTGTGTATTGGTGTCTGTGGATCAACATCTGGGATTTTCGATGGCGCGTACAGTATTGAAGGTGGGGTTGACAAGGTGATGCCTGTAGACTTCTATGTAATAGGATGCCCGCCGAGACCGGAAGCGATAATCCTTGGTGTGCTTAAAGCGGCCGAAAAACTCGCAGGGGGAGAGAAACATGAAAAGCAGTAAACCGAAAGGAAAACCGAAACCTTCTGAATTCGAGCTTGTTGGGGCGGGTGAACTCATTCAGAAAGTGCAGTCCATCGCAAGAGGGGAGTACCACCTCTCGACAATAACAGGCATTGACACTGGAGAGAGGATAGAGGTGCTCTACCATTTCGAGCTCCTGGATAAGATGCTCACGTTAAGAGTGCCGTTAGATAGAAACATTGCGTCTGTGGAGACAATAACAAACGTCATGCCTTCAGCTGTTCTTTACGAGCGGGAGGTTGTCGAGATGCTTGGCGTTGAGGTGCGGGGGCACCCACGCCCTGTCAATACGATAATAGCAGATGAATACAGTGGGGAACCACCCCTGAAGAAGAGTGATTCGAAATGACGACAGTAGAAGCGAAAACGAAGGACGGGATGCGCATCCCTGTTGGTCCGATCCATCCTGCATTAGAGGAGCCGCTGCATTTCATGTTCACGGTTGATGGAGAGAGGGTGATTGAGGCGGACTTTAGGTTGGGGTACAACCACAGGGGGATAGAGAAACTCATGGAAACAAAGGATTTCAATCAGGCGAACCACCTTGTCGAACACATATGCGGGATATGCTCCTATACCCACAGCGCATGCTATGTGCAGGTTGTTGAGAAGATAGGGAGTGTTAACGTGCCTCCGCGGGCACAAGCGATAAGGACCATTGTCAGCGAGATGGAGAGGATACATAGCCACCTCCTCTGGGCAGGGATTGCAGGTGAGGAGATAGGGCACAAATCACTGTTCATGTACGCCTGGAAAGCCAGGGAACATATAATGGATTCCTTGGAGGAGATAACTGGAAACCGCGTTAATTACTCCATAAATCGGATTGGCGGGGTGAAGTATGATATCACGCCAAGCCAGATGAGCAACCTTGTGAGGAACCTCTCCAAGCTCTTTGAAAAAATAATCTATCTTGAGAAGGTCTTCCTGAATGATCCGATTGTGGAGAAGAGAGTTAGCGGTGTTGGCGTGCTCACAAAGAAAGAGGCCTATGATTTAGGGACTACCGGGCCGACCGCGAGGGCATCAGGCATAGATGCTGACGTAAGGAGAGATGATCCATATTTCACATACGAGGATGTTGATTTTGACGTAATAACATGGGACAGCGAGGACGTTCTTGGGAGAACTGCAGTCAGGATACTTGAGTTGAAGGAATCCATAAAAATCATCGAACAGGTGTTGAGAGACATGCCAAGCGGGAATGTCTGGAACAAGAAATGGAAAATCCCGAGTGGCGAAGCAATAAGCAGGACAGAGGCGCCGAGGGGCGAGGACATACATTACATGAGAACGACTGGGGGCAACAAACCATCAAGGTATAAGGTGAGGGCGCCAACTCTCGCCAATATCCTCTCTGTTCCGGCAATGTTCAAAGACGAACAGATCGCGGACATACCGATAATTGTAGCGAGCATAGATCCGTGCATTGGGTGTATGGACCGTGTTTCCTTCATTGATGAGAGGGGGAGGAATAGGTATGTGTCTTTCAAGGAATTGCGGAGTATGAGAAAATGAACGTATTTGAATATGTATTGATAACAGGTGTGCTTCTCATCTTCTCGTTCCTAGTAGGCATCCTATTCCAGGGGATTGAGAGAAAACTTGTCGCAAGGCTTCAGAACAGAATAGGTCCCCCGATACTCCAGCCGTTGTATGACATACTGAAACTGCTCTCAAAAGAGACGATGGTCCCAAGGAAAGCAATCAGGACTGTGTTCTTGCTGGCGCCCCTTGTCTCGCTTTCAGCGATGCTGACTGCCGTGCTTCTTGTGCCAATCCTGACATGCACGGAAGGCGCGGATGGGACTCTTTGCGGGGGGGTGTCCTACTGGGACTTTGCTGGTGATATCATTGTCCTCCTATATGTGATTGTGCTCTCAAGCATAGGAGTCATATTGGGTGCTTCCTCCTCTGGCTCCCCATTTGCAGCCATAGGTGCATCTAGGGAGATAACGCTCATCATATCATTCGAATTGCCCCTGGTGCTTGCAGTGCTCTCGGCAGCATTTATGGCAAAAAGCTTCTCGTTGAATGCAATTGCCAATAATGGCTCATATCTCCTGATAATCGGAGCTGTTGTCTACATCGCATGCATGCTTGGCGAACTTGCAAGGGCCCCGTTCCACATAGCAGATGCAGAGACTGAAATTGTGGAGGGGATATATACGGAATACTCTGGGGGGTTGCTCGCTGCATACAAGATAGCTGAGGCGTTGAAGTTCTATGTGTTTCCAATGCTCTTCGTAGTGCTATTCATTCCAATCCCAAACATCGGAGTGTTGGGGATTCTCCTGTTGCAGCTTATGGTTGCACTCTCGGCAGTTGTGTTCACGGCGATTGTTGAGGCGGTCTCAGGAAGGTTCAAAATCCACCAAGCATCTGGATTCTACTTGAAAGGCATTCTGGTGTTTGCAGTGGTTCAACTGATGGTGGCAGTGATCGTATGAAACTGATACCAAAGATGCTTGATGACGTTCTCAAGAACATTCTGCGCCTTCCGGATACTGTGCCATACCCTGCAAAGAAGGTTGAACCGCCAGAGAGGTTCCGGGGGATGATAGAGGTCACAGATGATTGCATAGCCTGCGGGGCGTGCGCCATAGCATGTCCTGCGAAATGCATAAAATTTGACAGGAAAAGCTTGGAGTACTGGCTTCCACACTGTATATCATGCGGTAGGTGCGCTGATGTCTGCCCAGTCAATGCAATCAAATTCACCCATAACTATGAGGTTGTGCGCAGGGATAAGGAACTCTATGTGAAAAAGGCCTTTGAGATGCTAAAATGCTCAGTATGTGGGAAGGAAATCATGCCACTTGTGCAGAAGAAGTATATGGTCAATGTTAAGAAACTCAAGCCAGAGCTCTTTGAGAAATGCCCTGCGTGCAAGATGAAACCTGAACCGCAAGAACAGACGCAGCTTAAGCCAGATGTCGTGATTGAGGAGAAGAAGGAGCCTCAGCCAGAGGAACTAACGGAAACTGAACAACGCGAGGAATCGAAGGAACCCGAAGTGCACGAGGAACAGGAAGAACAAGAAAAACACCGTGAGGAAGAGAAGGAACCAGAAAAATCCCAAGGTGAGTCCGAAGGAATGGAATTACCGGGGGAGCCAATGGAAGACGAAAAAACACATGTTGGGCCCGAGGAGACGACCGCTGGGGAACCACAGGAAGCCGAATCACATGGTGGAGAAAAGGAACCTGAGGAGCCGAAAGAGACTGAAGAGGAGCATGAACCAAGTCTGAGCGAACTCTCTGATGGGGAGGTAGGTGGCGAAGAGGATTCTGGAGCAGATGAAACGAACGGTGATGGGCATAAGGATGGGGGAGAGACAACCGAAGATGAAAAGGAGGAAAGTGAAAGCACGGATGAAAAAGAGGATGATGTTACTGAAGAGAAGGATGATGAGATTGGCGATATTGATGTTGTTGAGGGATCTGATGAGAACGAACCGGACCACGAAGAGGTGTTCGGTGGGGTTGAGGATATACACGATGAACATGAATTTGAGAATGGGCCCCCTTGGGTCAAACATAAATAGGTGATGTTGTGGAGGTTGCCGGACTTTGTGACGTGTGTGGGAAACTGACTCCGATGTTCTCGTGCTCCCTGTGCGGTGCAAGGGTATGCCCCGCGTGCTTTGATTTGAATAACAGGGTATGCAAGAATTGTGAAAAAGGAAGGAAGCTGTAAATCATCCCCCCTGTGAAAAGACCTCTTTGCACCTCTCGGTATCCATGAAGCCCTCGTACTTAACGCCATCTATTATTGTTGTTGGGACAGTCCTTACAGAATACTGTTCCTTGAATGCGTCCACCACCGAGTTCCGGACATTTGCATCAAAGTGGTAGATGACTGTCCTGTCCCTTATTTCGGGCATCGAACTGAGCGCGCTCCCGAGCGCTATACCCTGGTCTGTAGTGATGGAGTACCCTTCGTTTGAATAGAAGTATATCGCAACTATGTGCTCTGTTCCGCAGTCCTCGTCCATCCCTTTCAGAAGCAGGTAGTTCCTTGCCTGCATGAGCATGTAATCTGACTTGAGGCGCATGACCTCTTGGTCAAGCTTTCCCAGTTTCTTCTCCAGATACTCAAGTCTCTCACCATACTCGAGTGTCCGTCCGGAGAACTCTGTGAATTCCTTTTGGAGGATTGGGCAGCTCACCTCTCCCCTGCTTCGCAGGAGGGACAGCACTTCAAGCATGTAGCTCTCGCTCCTAAGTCGCTCGAAATCACTCTGCATCTGGTTCTCGGCTGCATACCCCATCTGCCATCCTAGGAGAAGTCCTATGATGAATATGAGGGATGTTATTGCAAGGGCAACAAAGTGAATTGGGCTCAATCTCCTTTCCATACTGGTCTCACTCCGCGCAGGGTATTAAACGCTTGTTCGAGAATTACGGCAATCCAAAGCATGAGCATCATGTATGATATTGCAAACAGTGAGAGAATGCTTCCAAGGAAACCGGACTCACGGGTATTTCTCAACGTATAATACACTGCAAGCACGTTTATAATGAACACCCCAAGGAAGACTAGCCTTGTCGGGGTCAGCTCAAGGTATATGAGTGATAATGGCATTGGTTCCAGCGCGAATGATATGTTGAAGCCCCTTGGGGAGTATGCCCAGATGACTGATGCTATTGTGAGGATTAGGATTACGACTGCTATTGGGAGAACGAACATGCCGAAATCGCCATATCTGGGGCTGAAAAGCGCCCGGTGTTTCCATATGTTCTGAAGATAGCCCATATACCACCTTCTCCTCTGTTTGAATAGCCGCACCAGGTTATCTGGGACTGATGTGAACACATCTGCGTTTATTGAATTCTCTATCCTGAGATTCGATGCCTGTATCCTGAGGGCAAACTCCTGGTCTTCGGTTAATGTATCCTCATCAAAGAACCCAATGTCATCAAAAACTGATTTCCGGTATATGGAGAACGGTCCTGGGGTAACTGATATTCCGTCTATAAAGCTCTGGAGCTTCTTTATGAATGCGTTTACAAGGTACTCGGCCCTCTGCATCTTCTGGATGAGTGTCCTGGGCTTCCATACCTTCATTGTTGCGGTCACAGCAACAACGTCTGGCTCATTAAAGTAACCAAGCATGTTAGTCAAGGTGGTTGACCCGACATATGAATCGGCATCGAGAACCGCCACAAGCTCGGTCTTCACTCTCTTGAGTGCGACATTGAGCGAGTTCGCCTTCCCGCTGTTCTCTTTCTTTATGAGAGTTACATTGTATCTCTTCGCTATCCCAGACGTATTATCTGTAGAGCCATCATCCACAACCGTGATTGCCAACTTATCCTTTGGGTAATCGAGGGCCAGGACTGATTCTATGGTCTTCCCGATAGTTGCCTCCTCATTATACGCTGGGATTATGACCGTAATCGTCGGGCATCTTTTTTTAGCTGGGTCCTCTCGAATCCTATCCAAATCTAACAGGTAGAGAAGAAGGTAGAACACAGCTGCATATAGCGCGAGGAACGCGAGGATATACTCAATCATGATCATATTTCCCAGAAAAGCTTTTTATTGGGAGGGGAGAATCTATTGGTATGGACAAATACGGTCCAGAGAAGATACTTCAGGTATACAACCCTACGACAGGCACTCTTGGGATCCTCATTATCGACAGCACGACTCTTGGACCGGGGTTGGGAGGAGTGTATTTTGCAAAGAACGTGACTGTCGAGCTCGCGTTTGAACGCGCAAGGCTACACACGTTGATGAATTCGCTCCACGGGATTCCTTTCGGAGGGGGCTGTGCATACATAAATAAGGGTAATGATATGCGGCTCGACCTCCAGGAATTCGCGTCTGGGGTTGCTCCATTTGCGAACAGATTGTTCGTAGCTCAGCCTGGAGATGATATTGATGAGGAGTATATGGAACTTTATGCATATTCGAGCGGGGATATTCGCGGAACTGTTGGGAAACCGTCTGCCCTCAAAGGGATCCCGTTTGATACGGGTGCTGTTGGGCTTGGAATCGGCCATTGTGTACTCGAGACCATGCGGGTGAGGGGAGTTGATGGAAACGCGAGGGTATCATTGCATGGTCTTGGGAAGGATTCCCTATTCGCTGCACGGCTCCTTGCAAAGCGAGGGGCAAAGATAACTGCCATATCTGATGGCGAGAAGGCCAACGTACAGAAGGAAGGATTTGGTGTGGAGCATCTTACTAAAATGATGAGCGGCGGGATGGACTTGTTTGGGGGGGAGGTTGATGCGGAGGAGGCGTTGAAGGAACCGGTGGACGTCCTCCTGACTACTGCTCCACTCGGAACAGGATTATTCAACGAGGTGAAGCCTCGCATAATCGCCGAGTGTCGCCTTGGTGCGCTTGACAGCAAAACCAAAGATGTGCTTGAAAATGAGGGGATAACGGTTCTTCCCGGGATTCTCGCGTGCGGTGGCGCATCACTGAGCTCCTATATCGAATACATCGGTGGAAATATCGTGCAGATGAA
>JBDRKD010000045.1:0-24142 GCA_043814255.1 Microcaldota archaeon | reverse complement strand
AGTACAGGAATGTGGGGGGCATGTGGAAGAGGACATCTAAGAACGGAAACGAATTCTATTCGATGGGTGTTGGGGGTTTGAGGTTACTTGTGTTCCCGAATGACAGTGAGTAGGGACATTTCGTTACATAGGTTTTTATAGTTGGAATGCAGTAAGTATCTGTAAACCCCTTAGATTGGGTAAGAGGTGATGAAATGGGAAATGGAGTGGAAGAGGAACTGGAAAGATGTAGGGAAAGTGATGGATGCATGAATGGACATAGGGGAACCTGTGGCAACAGTATTATTTTTGAAAAGCCTATTTATAGAACGTTCTGGAAGGCCTAGGGCCTTGAACATAGAACAGTCTGCATTGGCACTTGATTTGTATCTCAATGAGGGTCTGAGCGTACGCACCATAGCTGATGAACTCGGAGTCTCCCATATGTGTATATGGAGGCTACTGAAGGGTATGCGCTCCGGGCGCAGCGAATAGGTGATAGTCATGGGAATCGCTGCGTCAGCACTAGCTCAGGTAGCCCAAAGAACGGAGAACCCTAAATCAGTACGCCTGCACCTTGTAAGACATGGGCAAACGATGGCCAACGTACAAAGTAGGTTCCCTGGGCCTGAGGCTCGCCTTACTAACGTGGGACGGGCCCAGGCCATGGGAATAGGCAGGGAATTCCTCAAGAAAGACATCCTTGTGGATTCGATACTCGTGAGTCCGACTGCAAGGACTTTCGAGACCATGGAGAATGCCTGCTTGGTTATGCCTGTTCAGCCACGCGTGATTGTGGTTTCCGGTTTGGCTGAGAAGGACCCTTGTGGAGCAATAGGTGAGAGGATACCTGGGACTTTCGAGGAAGTCGATAGGCTCACAATAAAGAGAGGGGGCGAGAGCTTCCCCTGGTTCATCGAGAGGGTTGAGAATGCCTTCATTGGACTGCTCCGCGATATAAGGGAAGGGAGGATTCCCGGAGGAGATATCGCTGTATTCGGCCACTCGTTGGTGAATAGGATATGTCTCGGTGTTCTTCAGGGGGTTGGTGGAACCAAAGGCCTTGAGGGCCAAAGCCAACTCAACGGGGGCATAAAAACAGTTGAGATTCGGAGGGCGTGAGCCCTCTTCCCTATTTTTTAAACATTCGTAAAATGTTATGTATATAAACAATAACGCCCATATCCTGAAACCATGAGTAAGACAATTCGCATTAATATGGGGTTCGGGCTTTCGGCAAGACATAGGGATGATAAAGAGGGGCGCAGGGGAGATTATTTCTCAGACACATGCCTTAGACCAAGAAGACTTATTCTCGACAAGCATCTAGAAGGCCTTAGCGTGAGGAAACTGACGCCCGATAGGGCTCTCGATGTTACAGGAACGAATAAAATCAGGGTTGCATATGCTTTGGATAAGAGGCTCTCGCCTGTTTTTAAGAGGGACGGGGGAACTGTTTTCAGGGTTGTTCAAAAGGACAAGGAGGGTGTTCTGAATTTTGGTTTTAGTTCCTCAATGCCGAGGGATATGATTGCACTCTCCGATAGTGAGACTGTTCCTCTCCCTGTTGCCGCCCAATACCTTGGGATTGGTGAACATGAGATTAAGAGCGCATTCAGCACTCAGGGGCTGAGAAGAAACGGGGATAGGGTGAACCTTAACGATTTGAACTTTTTGAAAGAGTAATTCTCACTGGAAACCCACTATCTAACTCCTTTTAAATGAAAGCGGAGAACTCCTCTCACTTAGTAAGGGTTAAGATGTTTTTGAATGAAATTAGTTTCGGGAGTTGGTTTTATGGCTAAGGAGAAAAAAGAATCTGTTGAGAAGAAAGTACTGGTGCTTGAAGACCTCCCTGGGATAGGAGAGATTACTGCTGAGAAGATGAGGAAAGCAGGTTATGATGAGTTTGATAAGATTGCTACTTCAAGCCCGCACGAACTCTCAGAAGTTGCAGAGATTGGGGTTGAGACAGCCAAGAAAGCGATTAATGCCGCGCGGGACGCCCTTGAGATGGGTTATGAATCTGCGGATATACTAATGGAGAGAAGGAAGTGTATTAAGAGGATAACTACTGGCTCCAAGAACCTTGATGACCTGCTTGGAGGCGGTGTTGAGAGCCAAGCGATAACCGAGGCATTCGGTAAGTTTTCGAGTGGTAAAAGTCAGGTTGGGTTCCAGTTGGCAGTAAATGTCCAGAAACCTATTGAAGAAGGGGGGTTTGGGGGAGCGTGCCTATTCATAGATACGGAGAGCACATTCAGACCTGAGAGGGTACAACAGCTTGCAGAAGCGAATAGCATGGATGTGGAGCAGGTGCTCAAGAACATCTATGTGGCAAAAGCAGTGAATTCAGATCACCAGATGGTACTTGCTGACAAGGCATGGGAGGTTGTAGAGGAAAAGAACATCAAACTACTTGTCGTGGACTCGCTCACCTCTCATTTCCGCGCTGAATACTTAGGAAGGGGGGCGCTTGGGGAGAGACAGCAAAAACTCAATAAACACCTCCACACACTACAAAAACTAGCGAATAAATACAACCTTGTTGTCTATATCACAAACCAGGTCATGGACGACCCGAGCATACTTTTCGGGGATCCGACAAGGCCCATTGGAGGGCATGTGTTAGCCCATCTCGCAACGTATAGGATCTACTTGAGAAAGGGAAAGGAGGAGAAGAGGATTGCAAGGCTTGTTGACTCGCCATCCATGCCTGAGGGGGAATGTGTGTTCAGGGTATGCCCGGAGGGTGTGAGGGACTAACGAAAAAGAGTTATTGTATTGGGCGGATTCTGCGTATGGGCGACATGCGGTGAATAGGAGAGCTAGAGTATAGGTAGGATTCACCCGATTGCTGAACTGCCCCCAACGCACTGAAACCAAGGTTCGGATTTGTCGGCTAGTTGCCGAGTGCCTCGCTTTCCGATATGAACACATATTCGCTGACAGACAACCTCTTCGAGAGTTCGAGTTGTTTTAGGATGTTCTCATCGCGTTCTACAACCTTTCCCAAACCCTCCCACATGCCAAACCAACCAGGAGGGGTTAGAAGAAGCTCGGCCATTGCTGCCCAGAAATTATCTGGGTAGGTGACGCCTAGGAATGTGACTGAAATGAGGAGGACTGCCCCAAACAATATGTATGCGTAGCCCCTCCTCTTTCTGGAGTGTATGAGCCTTTGGATTGACTTAGATTCCTGTTGAAAATAACTCCTGAGCCTTCTCTTCGCCATTAACTCTATTTTCCGAACCCTCACCTTTTCAGGGATTATGAACCGCATCTCCAATCTTCCCTTCTGTTCTGGTATGTGGCGGCGCTTCACCTCAGACAGGAAATCCTCTGAAAGGGCTTTCAGGTTATACGGTCTTGGGTCGAAGTCAGAGAATATATCGTTGTAGTCGTCCAGAATCAACGAAATCTTCAGATGTTCTCTCTGTTTTATAGGGGACTCGGTTATGTTCTTTGGTTTCCGCTTGGGCTCCATGGTTGGATTTTGGTGGAAAGTGATAAAGAGGTTACTGTTTGTTTCGTCTTAATATGTGGAGTATGCGATCATTTTCGAGGAATGTGGCTTCTATGTGGTAATTCTCCTCAAGATAAGGTGAAAGGAACCCATACTCCATGGGATCCTCTGACCTGGCAAGATATATCACATACCTTGTTTCCAATTCCTCCAGGTCGCTTATTATCTGTTGTTCTATCCACGGCTCTGCATGTTTGTACGCCAGCTGATGATAATATGACGCGGGAAGACGGTCGGCCATGTGGTATATTGGGCAGTGGGGGAATGCGAATATCCTTTCTTCTGACGAGGTGTGAGCACGGATGTAATCCGCACCCAAGAAATAATTCTTTGATATTCGACCGGACAAACCATCCTGGGGGGATGCCCCGAATGTGTTCAACGCAGACAGTGTAAAACCCAACAGGACTAGGAACAGAATGATGCCGACAACAACCATAGAACGCCTGTTGACAGTTCCAGACGTGGCTTTAAGAAGTACCCATGCGCTTATTATCGAAGTCCCTGGCAGCATCGGCAAAAGATGCGTTTCGACCAAGTGGGGGAATTGGGTCATGAACCCAGCCATTGACATTATGGAAAGGAATAAGAGGTTTCTTTTAAGCTCCTGGTCCGCGCTTTTGAAAAACCAAAAAAGCGCTATTAGAACAGGGATAATTGGGAGTATGATAACCTCATAGGATTTTAGAATGGACGCAACAGGATAGTTTGTAAAGGGTTTGATCACATCATATACTAGATTGCCCTTTGGGGTGACGAATAGGTTATAGAGGAGTAGGTCTGTTCCTCCAACAACTGCATAGTAGAGCAATATGAAAAGCATGGGTATTGAGCTCGCCGCAAAAAACGTTGCTAGCTGTCTGAAAAGAGCATTTCTGTTTCCATAATTGGAATATATTATTAAGAACGCGATTCCAAGAATCGCCCAGATTCCGCTTTGGCGTATGGAGAACATCACTCCGATGGATAAACCTGCCAAAAACGTCTTCTTCAGATCCCCTTTTTGATTATATGCGAAAATCAGAAAACCCAACATTAGGAACAGTGCAAGTGGTGAGTCTGAAAGAACCATGAATGATGCATACGCGGGACCGGTGAATATGAATATCGCAGTTGAGATAAGCGCGATAGGATTACCAAAAAAACACATAGAAAGTAGGTATACAAGAATGGCAGTTACCATCCAGATGCATGCCATTGATAACCTCATCAGCAGCATCGAGTCCCCGAACACATGGAAAAGGAACGCGACGAAGAAGTGGAATACCGGAGGCCTTATTGCGAAATAGTCCCTATGTGGGACCATTCCTCCTGATGCCCATTGGCCCATGGAAAAGAAATTCTGCTCATCCTGAAAGAACCAATTGGTCCCTATGTAAAGATGTTGGAGGAAGCCGAGGAGTATGAGTAATGCAAGGATTATTGTTTCGACCTTAAATATGGGTTTCATCAGAAAGGAATTGGAAAATATTCAATATAAATCTATGTTGTCAGGTAGCTTGAGTACAACATTCTAGGCGTGCAATGCTTTCCAGCTAAATCGAACTGTGATGCAGTGAAGAGTATATAAACATAACCACATAAACCGATTTGGTGGTTTTATGGGAGACATGGTTGTATCCATGATTCTGTCCTTCCTCTTTCCGGGAATAGGGCAAGCATACCTCACTAAGCAATGGGTGAAGGGAGTGATATTCTTTATTGCGACTTGCGTTCTCAGCTTTGTGCTTATAGGTGTGATTGTGTGGCTTTATGGACTTTATGATACCTACAAGATAGCGAAAGCGAATGAGGGTGGCGAAGCGTACAAGAGCCCGATATTTGGCTAGTGCTTATTGGAAGATGGCCCTCCCTATCCTCAGGATTGTGGCCCCTTCCTCTATAGCCACTTCAAAATCGTCACTCATGCCCATGGAAAGCTCCTCAAGCCCTAGCTCATCGCTGAGCCTTCTAAGGGATCCAAATATCAAATGTAACCCCTCTGTTGTTGCCCCATATGGCGCCATGGTCATCAGCCCAATGACCTTGGTGTTGTCAAGTGCCTTCGCTTTTCTCATTACGCCAGAAACTTCGCTTTGCTTAAACCCGTATTTGGACTTCTCACCGCTCACATTGACTTCCAGGAGCACATCCTGCGTTATTCCCAATTCTTTGGCCTTCCCATCTATCTTTTCTAATAGCTTCAATGAATCCACGGAATGTATGAGCACGAATTTCCCCACAACATCTTTGGCCTTGTTTGACTGCAGGTGACCTATGAAGTGCCAGTTTATGTCTCTTGGCAAGTGTTCGATTTTTTTCATGGCCTCCTGAATCCTATTTTCACCAAAATCCCTAAGGCCGAGTTTGTAGCATGAGAGGATTGTTTCCGGGGTTCTGTTCTTGGTCACCACAATGAGCTTTGGTTCCCCGTCTGCTTTGAGAGCAGATATCCGAGAACTGAGGTATTCCAGTTTTTTGGCTATGTTTTCCATATCAAACCAGCGTTATATAGGCTGTAGACAAATTAAAAAGCGCTTACACCTGTAACGTGTGGCAGCCGCTCGGGGCGGCTCGACCGATTCGGAAAGCCGAAGGTCCTTTTCTCTGGGCAAGAACTCAGAGGTGGCCAAGCTCGGGTGATGGGGTCGGGTCGTGGGGTGCAGGCGCTCCGAAGAAAAAATCTATGGCTTAGTTATGGGAAGTTGAAACGAATATAAAACTTATCTCAGAAAAATTATCATGGCTGACTCTAAAGAGAAGGATAACCCGTATATGCACGGAAAGATGATTGAACCCCTTGTTCTTGAGGGAAATGAAAGCGTGGGGGAGTTCATAGACAATGTATTTGGAAATTCTGGGTATAATGCCCGTAGGTTGGGGGAAGCGTCCGAGCTCTATGTAAGGATGCTTAAGGACGATGCTATGATATGCCTCACAGTCGCAGGCGCTATGACGCCCATAGGCATGAGCGGCCCCATCAGCAAGATGATGGAGAAGGGGTTTGTTGATTTTATCATATCCACTGGGGCAAATCTTTACCATGATTTGCACAGGACATTTGACTATCCCGTCAGGCAGGGTGACGTGGAGGTTGACGACGAGGACCTTAACAAGCACGGCGTTGCAAGGATATATGATACATACATACTGGATGATGAGACCCTCATGTCGACTGATTCATGCATACATGAGTCGATAATGGGGAGGGATTATCCTGAACCCATATCAACTGCTGAACTCCACCGCATTATAGGGGAATATGTTCTCAAAAAATCCCCGCATCCGGAAAAATCGATACTTGCAAATGCAGTCAAATACAATGTTCCGATTTACACATCATCTCCTGGCGATTCGTCCATAGGGATGAATCTTGTTCCCCCTTGGCTTTTTGGGAAAAAAGTTCCAATAGATCCAATAAAGGACATTGTTGAAACGACAGCCATGGTGAGTGAATCGAAAAAGAACGGAGTCATAATTGTTGGCGGTGGTTCACCAAAGAATTTCTATCTTCAAACCCAACCAACGCTTTGTCAGATATTGTGGGATAATAGGGGCGGACATGATTATTTCATACAACTTACAACAGATTCTCCCCAATGGGGTGGGCTCTCAGGCGCAACACCGCAGGAAGCCAAATCATGGGGTAAGGTGAAGGACCCAAAAAGGAATAGTGTCGTTGTATACTCCTGTGCATCGATAACTTATCCCTTGCTATGCCAATATCTGCTCTTGAAAAGCAAGGCTAGGGAGAGAAAGGAACTTTACAAGAAACGAGATGAGATGGTTGATGTGTTGAGGGAGAGATTAAAGAAGAACAAATCACTCCTTGAAAGCCTGAAAGCTGGCATTTCAAAAGAGGCATATGAAAAGACATATGGGAAGTGAGAATGTGCCTGAAGCCAGATTGCATATGGTGATAAGTGGAACGGTGCAGGGTGTTTTCTTCAGGGCAAGCACGCGAGAGAAAGCACTGGCCCTTGGACTCACTGGCTGGGTGAAGAACCTGCTTAGTGGTGAAGTTGAATGTGTCGCAGAAGGGGATAGGGATCCGCTTGATTACTTTCTTCAATGGATAAAGCGCGGGCCACCGGGAACAACTGTTAACTCAGTGCATGAAACACGGGAGGATGCGACTGGGGAATTCAGTGGGTTTGAGATACGGTGTTAGACCAGAGCAACCCGTGTCGCTTCTTTGGTAATGATCAGGATTTTTGAATCTGGTTTCTCGCTCAGCTTTCCATCAAGCCACGCCTGGGGGTCGCGCGTTGTACTCAGATGCATCTCATGTAACTCGCTCTCATCCAGTTTGCCATTTGGCGAGAGATAGAAGCATATCTCACTTGCTTTGTTGAGTAGCTCGCCCAGCTTGTATGACTTCTGCATTCCAACCTGGAAATTACCCCGTACATAATCAAGAATCTCTTCTTTTGGTTTTTTCACTGCTTCAACGAACTTTTTTGTCTGCTCTCCTTCGGGTCCAATTCCTTCCGGGCATTCAGCGATCACAAGCATCTTCCCGCCTTTTTTAAGTCCTCTTCTTGCTGTGTCTGCCCCATTGTGGACATAGAACAGATGTCTATCGTATGGGTGCGGGCCTGCCCCCAATATAACGATGTCGGAAGGTTCTGAACTGAATGTGTAGTGTTGGTCTATTTCCTTGATTCCCTGCCTTGTAACCTCCTCAGCTTCACCAGCGGCAGACCAAACGATACCGGTTTCTCCTTTCTCCGTATCAGATACTGAAGCTAGGATGAAAACAGGCCTCTGCTTTTCAAGCTCCTTTATTTTTCCATTTACGAGCTTATGTTTCACTATAAGTTTGTATGCTTCATACATGTCATTTGCAACGGGGTTGTCTTTGTTTGAATAGTGGAGCGGATGGGAACACGCAAGAGAACGTGGATCGAGGATAAGTTCGTGGTTGCGCCTTACCGTTTCATATCCCGATGGACCGGGTAATGCCAACAACTTTAGCATGTTTGAGTACCCTGCAAAATAGTGCATTTTCATGCTTGTTACTCCTATTAGGAAATCTGCTTCCATGTGCTTTCTATGTGCGTATATCGGCGTTACCGCCGGTGTCTTCCCCAAGAGAATGTGTTTTGTATATTCTGATGCATCTTTATCTTGTTCTGAGTCGTGTATCTCAAATGTGCATTCAACCCCGTATTTAAAAGATTTCTCCTTTAGCATTTCAATTATCTTTAGGTCTTTTTCTGTGTTCGGTTTATGTGTCCCAGTCGAGATCATCACGTGTAATTCAGATGGTTTCCCCTTGGAAAGCTCTTCGAAAATCGCTTCTGCGAGCTCCTCTTTCTCTTTTACAGACCGTGTCTGATCCTGAACAAAGAATATGCCTCTCTTGTTTACTGCAATCGAATGTAACGAAGGCCCTATGGGGTGAGAAAGCGATTTTCTGAAGGAAGAAAGGATATCCTTCTCTAAGTTTGGTGGGTGAGGAGTTAATATCTTCACATCTACAGTGCTTGGAAATGTCAAAGGAATCTCAATTGAACCACAACTTATCTTTGCTTGCAAGATATCACCACTAACGACAAATTGGACTATTCGTATCTGAGAGCATCAACTACCTGGAGTTTTGCTGCTCTTCGCGCAGGGAAATAACCAGATACCATCCCAACAAAGAAGGCAAAAAGTATCGAACCTAGGACAAGATCCAATGTTATGTCAAGTGGAAGTGGGAATCCAGCATATCTAGCTATTGCAGACAGTATGAATTCCACCATGTAACTTAGTATGACACCAATTATGCCTCCAACTGCACCGATCATGCCTGATTCTATTAAAAATATATTCCTTATTGTAGAGTCACTTGCACCTATTGCCTTCAGGACCCCTATCTCCCTTGTCCTCTCAAGTACGGACATAAACATCGTGTTTGCGACACCGACACTACCAACAACAAGGGATATTCCAGCTGCACCCAAAAGAAAGAGAGTCAGAATCCCAGTTATTGCACCAACGTATTGCATTATCTGTTCGCTTGTTATAACCTGATAATCTCGCTCATCCTCATTCTTTATTTTGTGGAGTCTGTCCAGTGTCTCTTTTATCTCCTTTTCAGCCACCCTTGGATCAACTCCTTCATTAAGCTGCACGTGCATCTCCTGTATCTCGTCATTCCCTATTGCAATTGGGAGTATGTCCCTTGCATCCTCATTGGGTATGAAAACAACAGTATCTGCAGTTGACATCAATCCTCCTTCCTGGGATTTCAATATGCCCACAACTGTGAATGATCTGTTTTCAATTACAACTCTGCCCCCCAGCCTAATTTTCTCTCTTTTCTTGCTTGTGCCCCAGAAATCATTTGCAAATTTATAGCCCACAATGGCAACCCCGCGTTCGCCATTTTTTATGTTTCTTCCCACTTCTATCTCATATGTATCAAAGATTTCGAAAAGCTCCTGGTTCATTCCGATTACATACATTATCGCGCTTTCGCTCTTGAATTCAACGGTTCCTTGCTCCTCAATGGAATAGGTCACTTTCTTAACACTGCCCAGGTTCTGAAGTGCTTTTACATCCTTCTCTGTTAGGCTTCCTGATGGAACAAATGAGGAGAGAATATCAGCAGAAGTTCCTGGGGCAACTGATATTATATCATCTCCGAAAAAAGATAATTGATCTTTTATTGCAACCTCTATACCTTGGCCGAGTGAGACAAGAAGCACTATTGCCATTACGGCTATTATGATCCCTATGATTGTGAGCCAGCTTCTTAGTTGACGTCTTTTCAGACCATCAAACGCATATGTAAATGTATCAACTATCATCTTCTACACCATTACTCATACCTAAGTGCATCAACTACCTGAAGTTTGGACGCATTTGTTGCAGGGAAATAACCTGCAACCATTCCAATAACAAACGAAAGGGTCACAGCAAAAGCTGCCAACTCCATGGAGATAACAAGTGGAAGGGAAACTCCTGCATAAGAGGCAATTGCGGATAAGAGACAACATATGATGAAGCTGAAAACGACTCCCATGATGCCCCCAACTGACCCAAGAAGCCCTGACTCTATTAGGAAAATGTTCCTTATTGTAGAGTCACTTGCACCTATTGCCTTCAGGACCCCTATCTCCCTTGTCCTCTCAAGTACGGACATAAACATCGTGTTCGCAACCCCTATGCTTCCCACAAGGAGTGAGATGGCTGCAATCCCCCCAAGGAAGAATGTGAGTAGCATTGTAACTGAGCCTATTGTCTCCTGAACCTGTTCGCTTGTCTGGACATTGTAATCTCTCTCATCATTGTTCCTTATTCTGTGGAGGTTGTCTATTTTCTGTTCTATTTCGGCTTTCACTGCTTTCTGGTCAGTTCCTGGTTCCAGCTTTATATCTATTCTTGTGAGTTTATCGTTGTTCTTAAAGAGCGGCAATACCTCTCGCGCATCATCATATGGAACATACACAGCTATCTCGGTTATTGCTGCAAGCCCGCCACCAGATTTCTTTAGATTCCCTATTACCTGGAATGACTTATTTGCAATGACAATCCTGTCTCCAAGCCTAACAACTTCTCTTTCCTTGCTTGTGCCCCAGAAATCATTTGCTATTTTGTAACCCAAAATGGCAACTCTTTTATCGTTTTTATCAAATGTCCTTCCAACATCCAATTCAGCTGATTTGTATATTTCATAGAATTCCGGAGTGAACCCCATAACATAAACAGTCGAAACCTCTCCTTTGTATTCTGCCTGTGTGGTGCCCTGAACAATCGGAGCCACTGCTTTTATGCCTCCGATTCTTTTTATCGCCTCAAAATCTTTCTCGGTGATCCCTCCTTTCGAAGCGATAAATCCACCGCTTGGAGCTACGTTGATTGTATCATCCCCAAAGAACTCGAGCTGTTCCCTTATTGCTACATCTATTGCCTGACCGAATGCAATGAGAAGCACTATTGCGATTACACCTATCACAATACCTATGATTGTAAGCCAGCTCCTAAGACCACGCCTTTTGAGTCCATCGAACGCGTAGTTAAAAGTATCCAATAGCACAGTAACACCAACTAGTGGCTTTTTTTGGGGGTCGTTATCTTCTCTATATTTCCGTCTTTTATGTAGATTATCCTTTCAGAAAGCTCAGCAAGATCTGGATCATGTGTGACAACTATGAGTGTTTTCTTTTCCTTTTTGTGCAGTTGGTCGAATATCTTAACAACCTCTTCTCCTGCTTTTGAATCAAGGTTGCCTGTTGGTTCGTCAGCCATTATTATGGGTGGATCGTTTACAAGAGCGCGTGCCATTGCCACCCTCTGTTTTTCTCCTCCAGATAGCTTTGTTGGGAGTTGGTTTAGTCTGTGGCCAAGCCCAAGCCTTTCAAGTAGCATCTTTGCTCTCCCCAAGCGCTCATCTTTTGATATGCCCTTAAGCATCATTGGAAGTGCAACGTTCTGGAGTGTTGTAAGTGTCGGTATCAAATAGAACTGCTGGAAAACAAAACCTATCTTCCCCAATCTTAAATTGGCAAGCTCGTCTGGAGACATCTCGCTTGTGTCAACACCATCTATGTAGATTTTCCCACTTGAGACGATATCAAGACAGCCGATCATATTGAGTATGGTGCTCTTTCCAGAGCCTGACTTCCCCATTATGGCTATCCTTTCGCCTCGTCCAACACAAAAGCTGACTCCATTTATAACTTGAATTCCTTTTTGCTGGTCCGCGTATGATTTGTGTATTTCTTCAACTCGTAAAACACAATCTTCTTTTTTCATATAGACCATATACTTGGAAAACCCTATAAACCTTAAGTTACTCCGAGATTCTGTTCAGTGTTGAGAACATCGAACGTTCGAGTTCATCCAATTTCATGCATATTGTTTTTGCATTTTTCTCAAATTTAGGTATGAGTACATGTTCCAGGGCATTTACCCTCCTGCGAGTGGATGCAATCTCATCTGCCATGAGTCGAATGCCTTTCTCCAGGGATGCTAGCTCGGCTGTTTTGATCAGGAGTTCCCTGTATTTTCTGAAGAACAATGTTGTGTTCTTAGGAGCTATGTCTCCATATTGGGGGGAATATTCTGGGACTTCAAGCTTGAATGTAGGAACGCGTATGGACATTACGTTTGTGTAGTCAGCTTCCACTTCAAGCGGTTGCTCCCCGCTAAAACTGGTGATATAGAGGTCCCTATATGTGTTATACATGGCCATTTCCCTTAGGAGTTCATCGCATTCTTTGTAGAGCTCTGCTGTAATCCGATGAGCCTCCTTTGCCCTTTTTATGAGAGTCATGAAGTGTTTCATCATGGAATCCCGCTTCTCCTTTAGAAGCTTATGGCCTCTCCTAGCAAACACTAGGCGCTTCTTGAGCTTAATGAGCTCCATCCTTGTAGTTGCAACCAATCATACCACTTCCTTTTTAGCTAGGCCCGCAACCTCGCACCCTTCTCGCCCGCAAATCTCCCATCAAATCCCCTTCTTCTTGTAGTGTTGTTTTATGAATTTGCCCTTTATCCTGGTAAGTTCCTCTTCTGGAAGTTCAGAGAACAGGTCCCAGGCGATACTCAATGACGTTTCTATGTCCCGGCGCTCATCCTCCTTCTGGCCCAGGAACTCCTTCTCGAATCTATTGGCAACATTTAGGTACTTCTTGTCTATGTCTGTCAACGCAGCCTCACCTATAACTGCTACGAGCTCCTTCAGGTCAACTCCCTTTGCATATGTCGAGTAGAGCTGATTCGAGACCCCCTGATGATCCTCCCTTGTCTTCTCCTCCCCTATCCCTGCGTTCATTAACCTAGAGAGGCATTTGAGTATATCGAATGGCGGGTAGATGTGCCTTGAGTGCAGAGACCTGCTGAACACAATCTGCCCCTCTGTGATATAACCAGTAAGGTCAGGGATTGGGTGGGTGATATCATCCTCAGGCATTGTGAGGATGGGGAACTGCGTAATAGATCCCTTTCTTCCCTTGATTCTGCCTGCCCTCTCGTAAATAGTTGCAAGGTCAGTATACATGTATGGTGGATAGGCCCTTCTTCCGGGAATCTCCCTTCTTGCTGCGGATATCTCCTTGAGCGATTCACAGTAGTTGGTCATGTCTGTCAGTATAACAAGCACGTGCATGTTCTGGTCATATGCAAGGTATTCCGCAGTAGTGAGCGCCATACGCGGCGTGATGACACGCTCGACAGCCGGGTCGTTCGCGAGGTTGAGGAAAAGCACTGAGTGCTCTATTGCCCCAGTCTTCTTCAAAGATGACATGAAGTACTCTGCTTCCTCGAACGTGATACCTATTGCCCCGAACACAACGGCAAAGTCCTCGCCCTTTCCTCTGACTGTTGACTGCTTTGCAATCTGCATGGCGAGCCTGTTGTGCGGAAGTCCTGCCCCTGAGAATATGGGCAACTTCTGCCCCCTCACAAGAGTGTTCATGACATCGATTCCGGAGATCCCTGTCTCGATGAAGTCTGCTGGGTTTTCCCTTGCGTATGGATTGATTGGCCTTCCATTAATATCCAGCCTCTCCTCAGGTATGATCTTCCCTGAGATTGGGTTCCCGAGCCCATCGAACACGCACCCGAGCATGTCTGGGGATACGCCGAGCTCTATTCCCCTTCCAGTAAGCCTTACTTTGGCCTTTAAATCTGATTCAATGGTCCCTTCGAAAACCTGAATGATTGCCTTCTCCTTAGAAACTTCAAGAATCCTGCCTGACCTAGTTTCTCCGTTCTCGAGCTCCAGCTTCACAAGCTCTGCATAACTTGCGTTCTTGATGTCAACGAACACCAATGGTCCAGCGATTTTACTTATTGTCCTATACTCAAGCATTCAATCACCCGTCTCCTCATAAAGTTTTTGTAGGTCAGTAAACGAAAGCGAATCAAGATCCTCGAACTTCCTCCCAGAATCAAGGACAAGTTTGAACTCATCGTGATAGTGGGTTATCGCTCCGAGTCTCTTCGCCTGTTCCTCCGAGGTTGTGTACGTATCTTTATCATCAAATGCGTTCTGCTGGAGGAACGTCTCCCTCACAGTCTTGGCTGTCTTCATAATGAGCTTGTCTCCATCAGGCAATGCATCAAACCCAACTAGTCGAACTATCTCCTCGAGCTCTGACTCGCGCTCAAGTATCGTCATTGTTTTTCTCCTGTTCTCTGGGAATTCTGGATCGATTCTCGCCCACCACTTGTCGGTATCATAGAGCGAGTACGATGTCAGCCAGTTTATTGATGGGAAGTGACGCCTGTACGCAAGCTTTGCATCAAGACCCCAGAATACCCTTGAAACACGGAGCGTGGCCTGCGTGACTGGTTCTGAGAAGTCTCCTCCAGGCGGGGACACTGCTCCGATGAATGAAACCGATCCTTTCCCGCACCCAAGGGTTTCGACAGAGCCTGCACGCTCATAGAAGTCAGAAAGCCTCGATGCCAAGTAAGCTGGATATCCCTCCTCAGAAGGCATCTCTCTAAGCCTTCCAGATATCTCCCTCATGGCCTCTGCCCACCTGGAAGTGGAGTCTGCCATGAGCGCAACATCGAGTCCCTGGTCCCTGAAGTACTCTGCGAGCGTAATTCCGGTGTAGATACTGGCTTCCCTCGCTGCTACTGGCATATCAGATGTGTTTGCAAGAAGAACTGTTCGGTGCATGAGTGGCTTCCCGCTTTTTGGGTCGGTGAGTTTCGGGAGTTCCTGAAGCACATCGCTCATCTCATTTCCCCTCTCACCGCAACCAACATACACGATTATCTCTGCGTCGGCCCATTTCGCAAGCTGGTGCTGAATGACTGTCTTCCCCGAACCAAAAGGTCCTGGAATGCAGGCAGTGCCACCTTTTACAATCGGGTAATAAGTATCTATGACTCTTTGGCCGGTTATGAGCGGCACGTCTGGAATGAGTTTTCTTTTTATCGGGCGCGCCTTGCGCACAGGCCACTCGTGCATGAGCTTGAGGGATTGGCCAGCCACTTTTGCTATCTCCTCTTCAACGGTGAACTCCCCGCTCCTTATGCTCTCGACTTTTCCTTCTTTGATGTATGGGGGCGCGAGAATCTTGTGCGGGAAGTAATCATTGCTAACGATTCCTATCTGGCTTCCGGGCCCCACCTTGTCGCCTTTCTTCACAATGGGTTTGAACTTCCATTTCTTCTTCCTGTCCAGACCTGGGAGGAATGCTCCCCTCATGATGAAATCCCCCTGTTGTTCCTTCAGTGCCGCAAGAGGACGCTGAATTCCATCATAGATGGATGCCAAAAGTCCGGGGCCAAGCTCAACTGAGAGCAGTGCACCGGTGGTGCTCACAGGCTCTCCTGGTTTCAATCCACCCGTTTCCTCATAAACCTGTATTGTGGCAACCTTGCCTTCTATCTCGATTATCTCCCCTATGAGATTAAGTTTCCCAACACGAACGAGATCATACATCCTGGCACCAGGCAAATCTGACTTGACAACAGGACCGGATATCTGAAGGATTTCTCCCTGAGTTTTTGTTTTTTGTTTTTTCATAGAACCCCCTTCATTTCAGCACCATCCCAGTAGCTCTTTCTATATGACTCTGGAGAGTCTCAGAACCATAGATTATTATGGTCACCTCTGGGTCAATGTTGTTTATTTTTTCTAATCTTTCATGAACAGGACTTGCAAGCGAAGGATCAATTATGTATATTCCTTTCTTCAAATGTTGGAATATATCTTCAGGCTTGGTGCAGATAACCGTCTTGCAACCGATTCCCCTGAACCCTAGCACAAAGAACTTTGAGCCTATTGCGTACATATGGTGTATGATATAATCGTCTTCACTCATGATATTACCTCTCTCGCCCCGATTACTCTCGCTCTCGCAAGCTCAAGTTCCCTCTGCTTCAACAAAAGGAACGCGGTGATTACATCGATGTGCATGTTCTTGAGCATTGAATTTTCCTTTATGAAATCAGACATGCGCTTGTAGAAATCCTCTGGGGCCTCTTCTGTTTCAAGATAATTTCTCCTGAAACTCAGGAACTCTTTGAAGAACTTGTTCTGTATCCTTCCTGTGAAGTATTGCTCTAACCAAAGATCAGAATCCCTTGGATTCATCTCAGTTAACCCCTTCAGTTTCTCTGCAACCTCCCCGTATCCTGCATCCTTTAGTTTTGTTGAGGTCTCATCTTGCTTCTCTCCCATAACGAATGTCCCCAGTTTCGAGAACATTGCCTCTCCTCTCTTTTTCGAAATCCTTATGAACGATTTCATGTTCTGGAGATCCGCAAGGATCCTGAATGGGAGCACTGCCTCTGGGGCAGATTCTGTGAATTCAGAGAAGTTTTTCTCCATCAACCTGTCTATTGAGGCATCCAGGGCTTTTTCATCCAACCCATATTCCTTGAGAATCTGGGATGGAGCTATGGTTTCAACTGCCCTTATCTTTGCCTCAAGCGCCCGTGCCCTTCCTGTGGCGTATGCATAATCGTCTATCATCGCTTCACCATAAACTCATCTCTCTTGCCCACATGCGAACATCGCCTTCATCATCCCTTCACCGCTTTGAGAACCTCCGCAGAAAACTCACCCCACATATTCTCAAGTATGACATCAAAGGAGTTGTTTATTATTATCCCGTCTGAATCAAGGATGTATCCCCCTAGGATGTCAATCTCGCTCACTGTTCCCTTGTAATGCTTCTTGGCCCAGGCCATGTCTTCCTTCGCAACATACAGCTTGCCCTTTGCGTTCTTTGGGAAAACTTGCGAAAGCTTTACCTTCCCAAGTTCTGTTCTGACAGCATCAAATACGCTTGAGAGAACCTTTTGTTTCTTATCCACTTCACTCTGCCTTACCGTGAGGTGGGCGGAGGCGAGGACCTGGTTGCGCACCTGCTTGGCCTTCTCCTCGGCATTGCGAAGTATGGCCTCTGTCCTGTGCTCTGCTATCGCTTTCTTCTCGTTCTCTATGGCTTTGGCTTCTCCTTCAGCCTTTTCCACAATAGCAGAGGCCTCCTTCTTCGCCCCCTCTATGATCTGTTCTGCAACCTTTGCCATGATCACACCGCAATGTTGTTTATCAGGAGTATTGTCGCAAGCAGACCGAGAACCGCATATGTCTCTACCATGGCGGCGAGGATGATTGCCTTACCCATCTCGTCTGGCTTCTTCATAAGGATGTTCACTCCTGCGAGAGCCACCTTTGCCTGGTAGATTGCGGATATAAATCCGACGACTCCGATAGGCAGTGCTGCCCCAAAAAGAGCCAATCCAGTCTGCAAAGAGATATCAACAAATTCCCCAGGAAACCCCATCTTTGTGAGTATCATGAAGGCCGCAAGAAGCCCGTAGATACCCTGTGTTCCTGGAAGAGCCTGTAGAATGATGAGTTTTCCGAACTTGTCCGGGTCCTCTGCAATTGCTCCAGCAGCTCCTTGACCAACTATGCCGACCCCTATTGCCGAACCGGCACCAGGAAGAAACACCGCAAGTGCTGCTCCTACGATCGCATATATCAAACCTATGGCTAAAAATTCCAATGCCATTCATTACACCTCCTTGATGTATTTGTAGTTTTTCGAAAACGGTTGGAACTTGTATCCCCCGCCTGAATAAAAACGACTGAAGAACTCAACATACTGGAGCCTCGATGAGTGGATGTACGCTGAGAGACCGCTCAACAGCAAGTTGAAAACATGCCCGACTATGAGCACGACTGGAGCGATGACAATCCCCACTATTGGTATTTCGAAGGACATTATTGCAAGAACGTTCACAATTGTAGCTATCACTCCCGTAGTAAGCCCGAGTGCAAGAAGCCTTGAATACGAAAGGGTATCGCCCAGATATGAGACAAGGTCGTAAGGAGCGACGAGGCATGCCGCCACACGCTTGAGAATCGACTTCTCCCCCCTTCCTCTGGTGAGCATTATCAAGCCCATCGAGGCAGCAGCTCCGTAAGCCCCGTACTCGAAAGCATAAACCCCTGTAGAATCCAGTGCGATTGACACAACGAACACGAGGAAGATGACCCAAAGGAAGTTGTCAAGAAATGCAGATGCATACTCCTTTTTCTTCATCTTCTCCCTTGTCGCGATAAGAAGAGAGAACGTTATCTGGAGCAGGCCTACTACAACTGAGAGTATGAGGAAATCGATTGGACTGATGCCTTTTGGGTAGATTATTGGTCTGAAGAGTGGAACAAATTCCCCTAAGTTGCCCCACCAGCCACCTATAAGTACTCCAACTGCAACTGTTGTTATCCCGACGTAAAGCAGGAGTATGCCAAACGTAAGCCCATACCTAAAGTATAGGCCCAGGGCAACGATGCTGAGCATTACCCCATACCCGGCGTCAGTGAGGCACAGGGCCATTGAGAACATGAAGAAAATAGCTAGGTATGGTGTTGGGTCTACCTCCGTGTAGCGCGGAAGACCGAATATCCTTGTCACTACCTCAAAGGGCCTTAGGGCCGATGGGTTCTCCAGTACTGTCGGAGCATCATCTCCTTTCACATCCCTTATCTCGCAGTCGCAGTCCTCAATAGAGAGCAGCTTCTCCTCATCAGACGCCTTTATCCACCCATGTAGTACAACTGCATTCTGAGTGTTCATTGAATTCCTCATTGCGATGCTCTTCTGCTTCTTTGTGTTTAGGTAATCGTAAGTTGCTTTGAAGCGTTTGATGTGTTTCTGGTGAGCTCTGCTCTTCTTGATGAGCTCATCCCTCTCTTTTCCAAGCCCCCGCATCTCAGCCTCCGCTTTCTTGATAATTTCAGTTTGGATTCCCTGAAGCCCGAGGAGGTTCAGCTCCACTGGAACAACTGAACGTATCTCGTCTCCCTTAAGTATCGAACATAGGTATAGGTCATTGCCTACTTTCTCGCAATCGGCTCCCTCAGGAGACTCACGCGTAAGGAATATATGGGAACGTTTCGTATCGTGGATTTTGTGGAGCGGTATCTCCTTTGTGAGTTTCAAGGAGATTATCTCGCGTGAGAGAATCATAAGGCTGCTTTTCCTTTTTTCAATCGCCTCTATTCTGTTTCCTGTTTCCTTTAATTCATCATACATATTCATGTATGGGAGCATCTCACTAGCTATCTCTGAAATCCCCTTAACTGTAAATCTCCTATCAAGCGTAGTGAAGTTCTCCAGTGGGTCTTTCTTGTATTTTTCAAAATGAGGGAAGTTGATTATATAATCAAGTTTCTCGAGAATCTCATTTGGTTCTTCCTCAGGAACCTGTGTTTTTGATTCGTGCGAGAGATGGACTGCCCCAAGGGACTGGAGTTTTTCCAGCATTGAGTCTGCATTTTGCCTATGCACGGCAACCCAAACTTCCTTCATTTCAACGTTCATGTCTAACACTACTGCTTTCCTGATGCGTGTCCGAGGACCGAGTTAACGATTTGGCTGACTAACCTCTTTTTGTCTCCGGGGGAAATCGAGAACGTCCTCTTTGAAGAAGAGGTTATCTTTTTTCCCTCATCGTCCGCCTTGCTCTTGGACTTGGCGACGAGTTCTTCAGACCTTTTAGAAGCATCATCCATTATATTGTTATATGACTTGAGTTTTGCCTTCTTTATTCGTTCAGCTGATTTCCTATTTGCTTCACTGATAATTCCCTCAGCTTTCTTTTCAGCTTCCTCTATCTCGTCAATGATCATATTTGTACCTCCTAGAAGAATTATGCCACCACACCATTAAGGTTTTGGAATTTATAGAAACAAATTTATAAAGATTTTTAAACTGGCAATTCCGCCTATCTTTTCACTTCAATTGAAACTTCCCTGGTTCTGTCTCGAACGCTAGGGCACCATGGGTTGAGAACGGAAGAGAGATATCAACAGAACGCGTCATAGCTCTGTCTAATCCCATTGGGTCCCTGTGCCTTGTAACAAGCCCTATCCCAACGGGGAATCTATAAACTAGATTGCGCATGTCCTTGTCCATGCGCCCCTTGATGAAATTGTGCTTAGGGCCAACAGGTATTCCAAATTTACCATCAGGAATGTGCCAGCCTTCCGTTACAGGAAACTCCTGCATGGTTTCCATTCTGCTTTTATCTGTAATGTGTATAACGAAATGTTTCTTATGCATGTGTTCTATTTCTATAATTGGGTCCCCATCTTCAGTAAAACCATGGTTAACTACTAGCGCTATGTTCCTCTCGCCTCTTGCTTCCACAGGAACCTCGAACGTGTATTTCACGTCCCTTGATCTATCAACCCATTCTATTGTGCTCCCAAGCCTTTTTCCTGGTTTCTCGTGTGCAATAAGGGTTCCTGTGAGTATTGAGCATATGTCCGTCTCCTTCTTCCACCTCTTGCCCCCCACAAGATTATCGTCTATGTGCTTGTTAGAAAGAAGAACAACCCTCTGTTTGTTTGCCCTTTGTATGGCTTCTATGGGAGATATCCTATGGCCACGCTCATCTTTCGCTAGGGTTATTACCCTTGGTTCGTTGGCTTGCATAGAATCGACTGTATATATTGCTCATTTTTGGTTAAAATAGTTTATAGGTTGAAGACTGCATAACTCGCGTTTTAAATCATTGCAGGTCATTTGTGCACGCTGAGAACTGAGAGATTATGGCTATTCACCGGAAATTCTGAAAAGTGCGGTTGAGAACGCAACGTCTGTAAGTTGGATTGCGTGTGGTAAAAAAGCTCTCGGGATTCCTCAGCGGATGAAATTGAATGAATGGTTTGTCTCTGCGAGCGTCTCGTTGTCTTTCGTTGCCTTTGCATATATGAGGTATGTGCCTGGAGGCATTCCGGAACATGATGAGCAGTACGGGAGCATTAGGGTGAAGTTTGCCGTGTTGCTCTCAGGCCTTAGGAACAGGAGCTGGTCCTTATTGAGGAGCTCGCGCTCTCTTGTTGTGATTACCCCATGGACGGACACCAGTACCCCAGGAATGTCGCCATCGACTGTTATGTCAACAGAAATGTTTGCTGTCTCCTGCGAGGAATATTCATCCTTGTCCATTCGTATTCCAAAGTCGGTTATGCGCGATTCTGGTGGAGGGGGTGGGGAGGGGTATGTATTATTTGCCAGTGTTTCATTTTCGCCTGTCTCGTTGATGATGAAAACAAGTTGCTGCCCCTGGGCTTCTTGGCCTGTTTCCTGCTGGAGGGATGGGCAGCCCAGAACAAGGATTGCGAGCACCATGATGGACAGGATTCTTTGCATGTGGATGTATCTGGTGCAATAGTATATTAGTTTTGTGCGCCGCATCTCCCAGCATAACCTTGTTCTTTCATTCCATATAAACCAGTGATTAACGATGACAATAAGCGAAGGTTTAAATACCCTAACCCACATATAGTAAGTTCTTATTACGGTGTGGTCAGATGAAAATAGTACGTCTTAGCGAAATCGATATGCAGAGGGTAAAGCCCATACTCAAAGCCAGAACGCAGATGCCATTTGCGTCGAGCGAGAGGCTCCTGACGGGAACGCTGTTGAGCGTCGCGAGAGGTAGAAGCACCATAGAACCGCTCAGAATAAGACCGCGAAAAAGGGGAACGGGTGTTGGATTCGGTCACCTCAAATCCGCACTTGAGCATGATGGAAATGCTAACAGAGTGCTTTTTGGGATGGGGTTGTCCATAGACGAATCGGTCGGGATCTCTCCTTCAGTGGTCCTGTCCAGTAACAATCACAGCGTCCACGTCTGTTTTGGAGAGGAAAGCGAGAAGGATGGGGATAAATTCAGGGGAAACTCGGTGCCTATGAGCGTGCACCAGAACCCATGTGTCTCATGGGGCCACAGCCACCACGGGATGGTTTACGGGTTTGACCTCATGACTGCCTCTGAGGGAAGCAAGGGAGGGAAAGGGGAAGAACCGATTGTAATGTTCTCGAAAACAAGCTATGTGATAGAAGCTATTAGCAGGTTCTCGGAAAGCCATGGCGCAGCTGGCATGGGGATAGGGTTCGGGCATTGGGAGAACGTCAAGGTCGTAAGTCAGGAAGGGGATGTGCTTTTCGATAAGCTCAGGGGAGAGGGAATCCACATATTCAAGATAAGCGTTGGTGATGACGGGAAGGCTAAGTACAGCGGACGGATAATCATCCCAACAGAAGGGCATCTAGGAAGGAGCAGGGGGAAATTCATAGGCGGACGCGTTGCAAAAGCAGAACTGCATGGTACCAATTACACTGTCTTCTTCCCAATAAAGGAACTCGGGAAATAGGCCCACTCATTTTAATTGTTTTTCCACCCTAGGTTACCCAGAGGTGGAACTATGGCACTTGAAAGGCTCGATATTGAAATCTATAAGGAGCTTGAAATAATAAAGAGTGAGGGTAGAGCTAAGGCCCCTGAGAGAGTAATTGTTGGTTACATTCCTCCTTCTGGAGATAAGGGGCCGAGGTTCAAGTTGAAAGGCTCTGAGAAAGAGTACGTGAGGATGAATTCAAACGGCTACCTAGGGCTTGCCTATGACGAGAGGTTGAAGAGCGCGGCCCATGGAGTGACTGGGAAGCTTGGTGTTGGGCCTACTGCTGTTAGGTTCATAGACGGAACATACGAACCGCATGTTGAACTCGAGGAGAGGTTGGCCGGGTTTCACAAAAAGGAGGCTGCAAAGATATTCAGCTCTGCATACATGGCGAACCTTGGGCTTGCACTCGCGATAACGAACAAGAAGACATATTACATAAGCGATGAGCTGAACCACAACAGCATCATCCGCTCATTGAGAGTAGCTGGGGTGAAGCGGGAGAACAAGGCTGTGTTCAAGCACAATGACGTGGGTGATTTGGAAGCGAAATTGAAAGAAGTACCTGGGGAGATGGAGCGGGTTGTTGTTGTGTTTGATGGTGTGTTTAGCATGAGGGGAGACAATGCGCCTATGAAGGATATATTGAACGCATGCGATGGGCATAACGGGAAGTTCAAGGATGGGGTTATAACTGTCGTTGACGATTCCCATGGAACCGCTGCGTATGGGGAGACTGGGAGAGGCACGCCCGAAGTGACAGATGCGATGGGGGTAGATATCATTACAAGCACAATGGGGAAGGGAATCGGCTCAAATGGAGGATACATCGTCGCAAGTAGGAATGTAATTGAAATAGTAAGGCAGAAGGCAGATACATACATCTATACGAACCCTGTTGCGGTCGCCGATGCGGCTGCGAGCACGAAAGCTCTTGGGATAATTGACAGTGATGAAGGGAAAACAATGTTGGTGAGAGTTATTGATAATGCAAAGTATTTCAGGAAACATATAGAGGGTATTGGATATGAGACGATCCCTGGACAGCACCCGATTGTTCCTGTGCTCGTGAGGGATACGGATAAAACAAGGAAGCTCGTGAACGCACTTTATGAGAAAGGGATACTTGTTGTTGGCCTTATGTTCCCCGTTGTACCAAAGGGGGATGAAACCATAAGGACTCAGATGTGCGCTGCGCACACGAAAACTGACCTGGATTATGTGATAAGGGCATTCGAGAAGTCGGGTAAAGAACTTGGTATCGTCTAGATGTCTAGGAGGACCCTTATCGTAACCTTTTCCTTTTCCTCTTTTACAGATAGTTCATGGTAGGTTACCGCCTTCACAGAACCGATTGTTGGGGCATCCTTTTTCCCATAGGCGACTCCCTTAACAGTCGGTTTTTGCTCTATTTTGAATGATTTTGCCGTGAACCTAGTAAATGGAATTTCCTGTATCTCGCTCTGGGAGAGGAGCTCGGAAAGGACCTCAAC
>JBDRKD010000044.1:0-6205 GCA_043814255.1 Microcaldota archaeon | reverse complement strand
CTTTCTTTCTGGATGGTGTAGATGAGCGCCTCTTGGCAAAAATTCATTTCCAAGATTGTTCTGTCTCCTTCTGTTAGTTAATTCAGATTTTGCAAACTGTCTGCTGTTTTTAAGCATAATATCACCTCACACCTCAACCTTGTCCGCTAGCTGTTTCTGTGCTGACTCGATGTGTCTCAATAGGTTTTCACGCAATAAACCTGCTTGTTTTCCAATTGGGCTGTCTTCGGTAGAGAGGTCGACAAGAGTCTCAACGAAAGTTGGGAAATCGACTGAGCCGAACGGGATGGAATTGTTGGCAACCATCAAAGCGGATTTCCTTACATCGTCAGGCATATTCTCCTTATCTACAGCGACTTCCAACAAAAAGCGGTATCTTCCCATTTCAACCATCTTGTTGAATGCAGCGTGTTTGATATCATGATTTAGCTCTGGATCCTTGAATGCTTTTTTAAGTTCGTCTTCTGCGTGGGATGCCGCATTTAGATCAGAACTACTCATGTCGATGTCACTAAGGGTACGGATGGACGTTAGTTCACATAACAGTCCCATTGTCTCCTTTGTGTGTCCTCCCAAGTAACTAACCAAATTCCTCACTTGACTAAGTTCGTCGCTATGTGTGTGTGGGTTACTAGTAATTGTAACTGAATTTATTCGATCCATTCTCATTTTTGCCTTTAAGAACTCAGTAGTACCATTAACTGGTAATCCCTTACCTGCCCCATCTGCACTGTGGTGCCTAAATATACGCGCATTCATAATCTCCCACCTCTCCCAAGAATAAGAAATATATTAGTACTGGCAAGGCATTTAAAGACTTTGCAAATTGGTGGTTCACCCATATTCAAGTAAATTCAAGTAAAAAAAGCTTAATGTGCAGGGGCGGGAATAAATGTGCAGCACCGACATTCAAGAGGATTATAATGACTCGAACCTGCCTGTCTTCTTGTTTTTCTTCACTTGGTCCCATTGAAAATATTGTCCGTTCATGGCAATGTAAACTCCCAGTGGGAGAGTTTGAGCGAATGCTAAAGCACTTCCTAGGTTGAATAACCCGTCAGAACTTCCGAATTTATAGGGTATCATTGCCCCCGTAAGCACTATGGTTTTATCTTTAATGGCTTTAGCCAAGAGTGTTGCTGTTTCGACCATTGTGTCTGTTCCATGCGTAATAACGATTCGGTTCTCTTTCGTATTTTTGCAATTTTCTAAAATAATTTGTCTATCGGAGTCAGTCATGTCCAAACTATCAATCATCATGAGAGTGCGGATATCCACTTCAACTTTGCTCCGACCCAGTTTCAACATCTCTGACATGTGTGTGTCTTTGAAGAACAGTTCTCCATTCAACTCATTGTACTCTTTATCGAATGTGCCGCCCGTAACAAATATCCGTATTAGTCCATCTTTTTCCATATGTTTCAGCACTCTTTGGTAGTTATCTGGATTTAATATGATGTTTAGGGTTTTAAGGTTTTTTCTTTATCTCAAGACAGCTTCGTCTGTATTGATCTCGACTCCTTCTCGAATTAATGTGCAACCTTTCGAATAAATGTGCAGAACCTAATTTATGTGCAAGGCCCGCTTTCCCAAAACTTTTAAATAGAGGTTTACTGAAACAGTAATCTATGGATGACCAGCCAGTTGAAGAGAACACAGTAGTGGAATTGCTCAGGGGAAAGAAATCCATAGCCTCGCGTGGGGTTCCGAGTTCTGAATCGCTCTACCTGCCCCCGCATTACGGGGAGGAAGTGAGGTCTTTCCAAGATGATAATGAGGTTCAGACACATAACCTCTGGAAACTTGAGGAAGTGCTGAACTTTGTCTTTGCTAGGAAGTACCAGAGGAAATACTATGACACTGCCCTCTCGTTCATGAGGTTGTTGGAAGAGAGAACGGAGTTGGATGGGGGGGAGATAAACGATTTCGTGAGGGGCAGCGGGGTTTCCAAGGCCACTTTCTATAATCGGGTTCTCCCGCGATTGAAGAGGATTGGGATGGTGAAAGTGGAGAGGGATACCATTGTTGCGCAGGAGAGCAAGCGCAAGTACAGGCCAATGAGAATAGCCCTTTCCAAAACATTTGGGAATTATTTGGGGAAGATAAGTGGTTCCTGGCTAGCGATTGTGGATGATGCAAGGAGCAGGAAGTAGCTATCTGCTTGTTATCTGGATTATGTCCCCATCCTTTAGGATGTGCTTCAGCCCTACTTTCTGCCCCCCGAATTTCGCTGACTCCCCCCATATTGAAGCATGCTTGAAGCCTTCCTCCATGCCCTTCACGCGGAGTTTGCTTATAACATCCTGAATAGTGAAGCCTCTCTGTATCATGAGGGGCTCCTCCATATCCGCCTCCCCCATCCTAGGTTTTGTGTAGACGCGTATCAGCTCAAGCTTTTCGTAAATTGCCTTCTTCAGTTTCCCCATGTTGATGTTGTTCTCAGCGGAGATTGGGATGAACTCGCTTAATTCTGATTTTATCTTCTTCAGATATTCCTTCTTCACCAAATCCACCTTGTTCACTGTGAGGAGTGATGGAACATATCTCCTGTTGCCCACTATGGCATCTATGAATTGATCGGTGTTGATGTTCTCCCTGAAAACGATATCTGCGTTGTGGATTCCGTAGACGCTGAGGATATTATTTACCGTCTTTGGGGTTATTTTGGTGAGATTTACTGTGGAGCTTATCTCGACGCCTCCTTTCTTCTTTAAAGTTATGACTACGTTTGGAGGCTTCTGGTCAAGCCTCATGCCTATTGCTTCCAATTCCTTGTAAACGAAACGGTTCTTTGTATCAAACACATCCAGCATTATCAGGACGAGATCTGCACTCCTGGAAACGGAGAGTACCTCCTTTCCTCTTCCCTTTCCCTCAGAAGCGCCTGCAACTATGCCCGGCAAGTCGAGCACCTGTATCTTTGCGCCATTGTAGGTCATAAGGCCCGGCACAACTGTGAGAGTCGTAAACAGATACTGGGCAATTCTTGAATCCGCGTTTGTTATTCTGTTGAGCAACGTAGATTTTCCAACAGACGGCGGGCCTATGAGCACAACGGTGGCATCTCCACTCTTCCTTATCCCAAAGCCTCCTCCCCCACCAGCCTTCTTTGAAGATATTTTTATGAATTCCCTCCTAAGCTTGGCGAGCTTTGCCTTCAGCAGCCCTAGGTGGGACTCGGTCGCTTTGTTCACCTTGGTACGCTTCATCTCGTCCTCTATTTCCTTTATCTTCTCTGAAACGCCCATTGTATCACTGGGGCTGCGCTTCTTCTTCAGTCCCGTTAGAAACAGTATCTGCGGGGGCTTGTGGGGTGTCTCCCATACCAATCGCTCCAGAATCTCCTTTTCCGGAGGCTTGTTGGGTTTTTCCCGAGCCAATCTCGCTCTTCAGAATCTCCTTGTACCTCTTCTCCCATATCGGGGCGAGCGCCTTATAATCAACTGAGCCGTTCTCGCGTTCCAGCTCCTTCAAAAGCTTGTTCGCGGCAGAATCACATCTGAGAACAAAGTCTATGTCCATAAGTTCGGGCATTGACAATGCGTTCGAATCCCGAGTGATAGAAGAATAGACCTTTCCCTTGAAAAATGCCTGCATAATGCATTGGTTTGGGGAGACGCCGGCCTCGTCCGAGCGCCTTTGCAATGCAGGCGGGATGAAATTGATGGATAGTTCATCTTCAATCTGCGCCAAGTCCAAATCGCTGAGGTCCCAAGCAGACGCCTCTGGATTGTCTAGGAACAGGCAGTTGAGAACCGAATCCTTCATGCCCTGTCCTCTCTTGAATTTGAACACATCGATGAATTTCCTCTTGTCTGGATCTGTTTCTATTGATTTTGCAAGGAGCCTGAAAACGCGGCCTTTCCTTGAGAATTTTATCTTCCTTAGGAATGAGTACCTATCAGTCGCGAACATGGATGCTGACGGGACACCGAATACGAGCTCGAACCTGTCTTGTATATCCTTTATGCCCTTTGCGTGGAGGTTGTATAGGCAGAAGACGCCTGGCTGCGTGTTTAGGAGGTTGATGATTCCCTGGATTGCAACCCTCGAACGAACCTCGTTTATTATGAGGCAGGAGTCCCCCATTCTGAGCGAGGCGTTGGCCATTGCTATGAGAGAAAGCTCACTGCTTGAAGCGCTTTCCATATCAGAACTCTGCACCCTCATGGCGCCTATATGGAAACCCCTTTTCCGGTATGCATTCACTGGGATTTCCTCTATATCCTGGATGGGTAAGATTCTCTTCTTTGTTCCGATTCCAATGATTTTTGCTGATGTGAATGCTGTTTTCCCCACACCCTTTATCCCAACCACTGCCTCAGAGCAACCCATGCTCACGAGCAGATTGTCATAACCTGCAAAGAAAGGAGTCATGCTGTTGTAGTGGAGATACTGGGAGTAGGTGAATGGTTTCTCCTTTGTGAGCCTGAGGGCGACCTGTATCTCGCCGAATGTCGCCGGAGGCATCTGCATGTGAATCCTGAGGTTCAGCCGGGTCATCATCGTATCGACTATGGGCCTCTTCCCATCAAAGACGATCTTTGTATATGAGCGTATGTTCTTTATCGCATAATTCAGCAGTTCATCATTATAGCGCCATAACGTGTGGCAGAGGCCGAATTTGGCATGTTCGATATAGACTGGGGAATTCTGGCCATCGCAGTATATATCCGTGATATTATCCCGATCAAGACATATGTTCTCAAATGGGCTTCCGAGCCCTACTGTCCAGTTAACGACCTCCCGAGCCATTGCGAGGGCCTGTTGCGGGCTTAGGGCGATATTCTGGGATGTCGCGAGAGTAATGAATTGCTCCCTGTGTTCCCGCATCTTCGTCTCGTATATTGTAGTGAAGTCTATCGTCTTGTCTATTGTCGGAACCAGGCCCTTTACAATTGCGTCTTTCATAATCTTCTGCATTTCTGGGTTAAGGTCTTCTATCAGCGGGTTCTCCTGGATATAGAGATTCGCTTCGCTGTTCGGGAGCGTATATATTTTTGCCTTTATCCCATGTGCAAGGGAATAGTCGTTCTCTGGATCATCAACGAGTTCTGCTTCTGGGGGGAGGGAAAGGATGAATGCGCTTATGAATTGGAGGCTCTTTAGGCCGGCTAGAGAGAGGAATACGTTCCTCATGTTCTCGTATTTCTTTGTTAGGATATAGAGCCTGGCCTGGGGGAATTTATCTATTATGCCGTTGACCCAACCACGGAAATGCTTATAGCCCTCCATAAACATGCCGCGCGTGGGGGGGGGTTCATTATACTCCTCAAGCGTCATCACTGCAAGGACGGGATTCATGAATAGATATTTGTAGAATTTCTGGAGGATCTGCTTCCTCATGCCGAAACTATCGTCATCCTTTAGGCCATATGTTTTTGGATTGGATATTATTGCCTCTATCTGGCGCGCTATGTTTGCATATTCTGTTAGTATGCTAGTCTTCTCCTCATCGAAATCTATGATAATCTCTTCCTCGTACCGTATTGTCTTTATGTTGACGTCTGAGAGCGTTGTAAGGTCCTTGAGCTGGCTGTTTATACAATCAGCAGAGAATAGCTCGTAAGGGCATGAGAGACAGTCCATTGTACACTTGGTACCCCTAATGTTAGGCTTACACATAGTTAGCTATTCTCCTGTTTGTCTATTTAATGTTTTCCTACGATGTCCGGCCCCTATGTTGAAGATGTCCCATTTTAGGTCACGGTTTCTTTCGAGTTCAGTGACTATCTGCTCCAATAAGGATGATTTCAGCTCCCTGTAGCTCTGTGAGGGTAGCGGGGAATTGCCGATTGCATGAAGCTTGTTCTTCGTGTTGAAGCAGAACATGGAATCCCTTACGTTCTCGCAATTGTGGGAATAGTAGATGTCATTGCAACTGTCGCAGTTGTCCACCTCAAATGCGCGTGAAAGCGCCTTGGAATAGTATGTGTTGATGCAGAACGAGCTGCCCCATGTGACGCTCCCCCCGAATATATGTTCAGAATCCCTAGGCCAGTAGCAGTATGCGCATCTCTTTGAGTGTATGTAATTTGAACCCATATAGCAATCCTCGACATCAAGTAATATCGGACACTCTTTTACATTCAGGATGTTTCCGAAAGCCATGTCAAAGCATGCATAGGCTATTGGGCTCAAAGTCTTTGCAAGGTCTTTGGATTCTATGGAGAGTCCATTAACGGAAGTTTCATCTATGGATGTC
>JBDRKD010000043.1:0-6667 GCA_043814255.1 Microcaldota archaeon | reverse complement strand
TCCCTAATCATGCTGCGCAAGAGGATAAAGGCCGGCTTGTTCTATTTCATTGTGATTGTTGGGACCATGAAATACGGATTCTGGACTGTATATATCCTCTCTGCTTATTCTCCTTTCTACTTTACACCCCAAGATTCCGTTATGTATACTATACTATTTGTGTCGCATATAGTGCTCTTCCTGGAACCCGTAGTGATATTAAGGAAAATACGCGTGAAAGCGGAATGGCTCTTGGCCGCAATGCTGTGGTTTCTGCTCAATGATGTGGGGGATTATCTCCTTGGCCTGCACCCGCCAATTCCATTAAAGCATTCCGGAGACATATTCTTAGCAACTGTTCTGATGACCTTTGTGTTCTCTATGGGGCTGTATTTGATTATCAAAAAATCGGTAGTTAGTGGGAAACAATAACTCTCGGTTAGTGAGGCAGTTTCTTCATAAGCTTCTTCTTCGCAGGGCAGTCCGTAAGTGCCTCCCTCACAACATCGACAAGTGACTTTACAGGCACAAGTTGGATTTTCTTTTGGTTCTCTTTTCCTAGATAGACGTCGTTTATGTTGGTTTGTGGGAGTATGACCTTTTTTGCGCCGGCTTCTATTGCGGCCTCTATCTTTGCGGTGACCCCGCCGACTGGGAGCACCTCACCGCGAATACTCAATGAACCGGTCATGGCTACGCTCTGTTTTATTGGAATGGACTCCATTGCAGAGAGAACTGAAACCGCGATTGCTATGCTTGCGCTGTCCCCCTCAACCCCTTCATATGTCTGCAGGAATTGAATGTGGATATCATATTGCGAAACGTCCTTTCCCATGTGCTTCTTTATTATTGCCGAAACGTTCTCGACTGCCTCGCGGGCAATCTCCCCAAGTTTTCCAGTTGCAATGAGTTTTCCCTCGCTTCTTGAAGATGCGGGGGTGACTTCTGCGACTATTGGAAGGATCAGGCCAGAGGATCCGTCACCCAGCACAGCCAAGCCATTGACTTTTCCGATCTTGCATCCAGTTGTCACAAATATCTGGTATTCCTTCTTGGTGTCTATGAACTCTTGAGATATCTGCTGTTCGAGAGTCCGGGCGATCCCCCTAGACCGAATCACGTGTTCCCGGGTTACAAGTTTCGCCTTCTCCTTCTTTGCAAGGTCCCCGGAGGCCCGGATTATCCCGCCAATCTCCCTAAGCTTCAGTGAAAGCTTATTTTTCCTGCCGGCCTTCCTGCGGGATTCCTCTATTATCTCTTCAACTGCCTCGCGTGTAAAATGGGGTATTTTCCCGTCCTTTACTATCTCCTGTGCTACGAATTGCACAAGTCTGTCCTCGTTCTTCTTTGTGTCAGGCATAGTATCCTCTACATATATCTCGTAACCATAGCCCCTGATACGAGAGCGTAGCGCGGGATGCATGTTCTTGAGGTCAATCACATTGCCAGCTGCCACAAGCACGAAGTCGCAAGGAAGCGGTTTGGTTCGCACTATTGCTCCTGAGCTCATTTCGCTCTGGCCGGTTATTGAATATTTCTTCTCCTGCATTGCTGTTAGGAGCTCCTGCTGTGATTTCGGTCCAAGCGAAGAAACCTCATCGACAAAAAGAACGCCCTTGTTCGCCCGGTGGATCGAGCCTGCCTCCACCCTAAGGTGTGGGGGGGTTCCAAGACCGCCAGAGTTCTTGACAAGCAGGTTATTGACAAACAGCCTGCCGTCCTCAGTAGTGACGTTGTAAACGTAGCCTTGATACTCCTCTGATCTCGAAGATTTGATTCTCGTTGGGTGTATTATCTTCTCTTCCATGACTGGATATAGATTAATAAAATATTAAAGCTAACTGGTCTGCATGAGGTTGTTTTTGCTTTTGTTTGCCTGTTTTATCATAGGATGCACGGCGCACGATACATCGGGTGTTGAGAGGGCCCTTGATGAATGCGATTCAATCGGGGATTTGGAGATGTGGGAGTCGTGCCGTCTGACTGCTGTTGGACTTGCAGGTTCTGTGGATGCATGTGATGCTCTTGGGGAGGAACGTGCATTGTATTGCTATAGTTATATTGCAGGTGAACACGACCCACGCGTTTGTGAGAGGTCATCTGATCCGCTGGGATGTTATAACCAAGCTGCCATTAGTTCATTGAATGAAAGCAAATGCGATGGGATTGAAGATGGCGAGAACAGGACGCGTTGCTACTTTGATGTCATTACCCAAAAGGGATATATTGACCTGTGTGAGGACAGGGGGTTTGAATCGGTGTCTGGTGTTGGCAGCGTATATGAATCATGCTTGGAACGAGTCAAGCAGAACAATGTATTCTGTGAGCAATTTGTGAATAAAGACACCAGAGATTACTGCTTAGGGGATGTATCAAAGGCAAATGTGGGTGTATGTTTGGAGATTGAAAATATCGAAGGTGGGTGCCCCTGCTACCATTTTGCCCTGAAAAAGAATAGCGATCTGGCCTTATGCGAGAAGGTTCCGGATACGGAGTACTACAAGACTCTGTGCTATTCATATGTTGTGATGAACGGAGGCTCTGGGATTGAACTCTGCGATGGGATTGGTAATGATACGTACAGAACCATGTGCAGAGCAGTTGGGATTGCGCGTGGTGATTAATTGTTCATTGGTGTCGTCGGAAAACCAAATGCTGGCAAGAGCACGTTTTTCTCTGGGGCAACACTCATAGATACAAAGATAGCTCCATTTCCCTTCACCACGATTGAAGCCAATAGGGGAAAGGCATACCTTAGAGGGAAATGCCCATGTCGTGAATTGAACGTGACCTGCAGGCCTAAAAATAGTTTGTGCGTGAACGGTGTGCGGCTTATACCAATTGAGATTGTGGATGTTGCCGGCCTTGTTCCCAATGCACATAATGGAAAGGGACTTGGGCTCAAGTTTCTTGATGATTTGCGGGGGGCTGATGCACTAATACAGGTCGTTGATGTATCAGGTAAAACGGATCTGGAGGGGAATCCTGCGGAAGATTTCGATCCTGTGGAGGAAGTGCGGTTCCTTGTAAAGGAGATTGAATATTGGATTGCGGGAATCATAAAACGCGGGATGGGTAAGGTGAGGGGACGTGGGGTGGAAGAGCTTGCCGAATTGCTGAGTGGGCTTAAAGTCACAAGAAGCCATATTGATGCGTCTGCTGGGAGAATAGGTCTCGGTGTTGAGAGGATTGATTGGAGTGATGAGGAGATATTGAATTTCTCAGTGGAAGTGAGAGCAGCCTCTAAGCCCATTGCAATCGCAGCCAATAAGGTAGATGCGAAGAACGGCAGGGCTAATTTCGAAAAACTTGTGAAAACGTTTCCGGATATGATTATTGTGCCCACATGTGCGGAGGCTGAACTTGCCCTCAGGAGGGCTGGTGAGAAGGGCCTTGTCGAGTATGTCCCGGGGGATACCAAGTTTGAGATTGTTGGCGGGAGCCAAAGGCAACAAGATGCATTAAAGGCGGCTCATGATGATTTTGGATGAAAATAGAGGTACTGGTGTTCAGCAGCTCATAGATAGAGTCGCGTTTGAGCTCTTAGGCTTGGTTATAGTATATCCGGTGGAGGATGAGAAGAAATTGAGCGATCATTTTGGGAATATCCTGCCAGATGCTCACCTGTTCAGGGAAGGGGATACGTGTAATGACCTTGCAGTAAAAATCCACACGGACCTGATAGAGAAGTTCATATGTGCAATTGACGCCAAGAAACACATGAAAGTTGGAAGAGAGTATGTACTCAAGAACGGGGACGTGATAAAGATAGTTGCAAACAGATGATTATTTCCCTGTTGACTTTATCACCCTTGTCCTCCCCCTGTCTGCCTTCACCTCTGTTTCTACCAGACCTAGCTTCTCTAGTTTTGTGAGGTGGTTTCGGATTGTCCTGTCCGTTATTGATTTCGACTTGAAACTCTTGTAGAGCTCTCCGCTTGTTAAGGGGTTGGCCCTGACTATCTCCAGTATCTTTTTCTCCAACGGCTCGAGCATCGTATTGTGCTCGTGCTCAGTCCTCTCATACGCAATTGCCTTGACATGTGCAACGGTAACCTTTGGGGAACCTTTCCTGTCTGCCAATTTGCCTGCCCTCCAGAGCACGGCTATCGCAATCCTTGCGTCGCCTCCGTTCTTTGCTCCGATGGCTGCACAGAATGGAATGGCCTCCTTATCAAGAGAACCATCTGAGAAGGCAAACCTCGCCCTCTCTTTGAGGATGTCCTTCAATTGTATCGGGGAATATCGCTTGAATTCCAACCTATGTTGAGAGAGTGAACTTGTTATCCTGGAATCGAGCTTTGAGAGAAATGCTGAGTGGTTTGTTATCCCTATAATGCATATCTCGGCTCCAAAGACTTCGCTTGAGCGAGCAAGGTCATAGAGGATGGACTCCTCCCCATACTGGCTTGCAACAAGTCTATCAATCTCATCCAAGGCGATTACAGGGGCCCTCTTTTCCTTCAGAAGAAATTCAGATATCTTATCTGTTACCTCATCTGTGGCAACGCCTCTCCTTGGGATTATCTCACCGAGGGATGATGCCAGCTTGTTGAGTATCGCATGGCGCGTAGATAGTTCCCAGCAGTTTATGTATATTGGGAGTGCCCTTTTTGAGTATTCTGACAGCTGCTTTAGCACATGGCGGGTGCAGCTGGTCTTTCCAGTTCCGGTGGGTCCAACAAGCAGCATGTTCTCTGGTTTTCTTCCATTCACAACAGAATGCAGAATGAGGGCCATCTCCTTTATCTGTGAGTCCCTATGGCACATCTCATTTGGTAGGTAGTCTGGGGTGAGAACGCGCTCGTCCCTGAATACGCTTTTTTCCCCATCGAGTCCACCGAATATGTTTGCCATGAACTGTTAATTTTGAGAATATTATTAATCCTTGCCATTTTGCGGTGCCGTTAAGTTATTGCTGGTGGCACCACCAATGGGCGGTGAGAGTTCGGACGCGAAGCCTCCCTTCGGTGGGAGGCCGGAGCCGCGCCCGTGTGAACAGCTGGGCAGCGGTGTGCCGCCCCAGTTAACTTTATATTACCTGTTTTGCTCGTTGTGTGTTTCGTTAATGCAATAATCAATTCGATGCAGCAGCCCTGTATGCAACCAGAATCAATGCCAGAAAAACAAGCATCGTACTCACGAAAAAGGAGAGCATCGTGTCTTCCCAGAGAGTTATCCCTTCGATTGGCCTGTAGTATAGGATAAGTAAGAGGATTGCTGTTGTCCAGTACATTGGCCTGAATGCATTCACCCCATCGGCTAGATAGCCTGTGAGCTTGAATCCCCTGATTTTGGATTCGATTACGACTATGGTTATTGAGATGACTGATAGGAGGAGAACGTAGAATATGTCTTCTTTCGGGATGAGTCCTATGATTACTGCCAGGACGCCAACATCAAGGAATATATCTGTACTAGTACTGGACTGATAGACCATACCTAACCCTTGGTAAATGGGTTATTTATAGGGTTCGGGTTAGCTTTTTATCGGTTATTCTCCACCATATAATCATGAGAATAGTTACTGATCTCCACATCCATTCGAAATATTCCCGAGCAACGAGCAGGGATATGGGTGTTGGGGGGATCTCCGAGTGGGCGAGAGTAAAAGGCATTGGGCTTGTTGGTACTGGGGATTTTACACATCCGGATTATTTAGAAGAACTGAAACACTCCCTAAAGCCCCTTGGTAATGGCCTGTTTGAACACTCTGGCATAAAGTTCGTACTATCCACTGAAGTGAGCAACATATTCCATAAAAACGGACTCAAAAAAATACATCAGGTCATCCTCGCCCCTGGTTTCGAGGTCGTTGAGCAGATAAATGAGATACTTGGGAAATGGGGGAACCTGAACGCTGACGGTAGGCCCACGTTTGGAAAGATGAGCGCGGCTGAGTTGGTGGAAATGGTTATGGGGGTCTCAGGGGACTGCCTAGTGATTCCAGCACACGTGTGGACCCCTTGGTTCGGCCTTTTCGGAGCCAATTCCGGGTTCGATTCAGTTGAGGAATGTTACGAGGACATGAGTAAACACATCTATGCACTTGAAACTGGACTCTCTAGCGACCCCGCAATGAACTGGAGATTGAGTTCGTTGGACAGGTACACTCTCTTGAGCAATAGCGACGCACACTCGCCAAAAAAGCTCGGGCGGGAAGCAAATGTCTTCGAACTCAAGGATTTGAGCTATTATGAGTTAATGGACGTGATAAAAAACAAGAGGCGTGATGGGTTCAAGATGACATATGAATTCTACCCAGAAGAAGGCAAGTACCACTTCGATGGACATAGGAACTGCGGAGTGAGGTTCTCACCCGGTGAAAGCAAGAGGCATGGGAATGTTTGCCCTGTCTGTAGGAAGCAGCTAACTATCGGAGTCATGCACAGAGTTGATGAACTTTCAGATAGGGATAATGGTTTTGTTCCTGATGGCGCTGTTCCGTTTGAGAACATTGTGCCGTTGGATGAGGTAATATCAAGATCCATAGGGAAGGGCACATATAGCAAAGCTGTCGCAGAGGTCTACTGGAAACTGATAAGGAGGTTTGGTGATGAGCTCACCGTATTGCATGCCGAGAGAGGGGCCATTGCAAATGATGTCGGCGAGAGGGTAGCTGAAGGCATTGTTAGGATGCGCGAGGGAAAGGTTCGCATTATTCCGGGCTATGATGGAGTCTATGGTG
>JBDRKD010000042.1:0-6359 GCA_043814255.1 Microcaldota archaeon | reverse complement strand
GGCATTGGATGCCATTACCGCATACCAGAGCAAGAAGGAGACGGTCATAATTGCGAATACCAAGTCGTATGAAAACACTTGGCCCTTAAGATACATGGATTTTTCCCCCAATATTCATGATTGTCAAATGCGAACCAGGCTCAATCATCCCCTTTTTCGTATTGCTTGTCATAAGCGGGAACGAGAGATGGTTTTCAACTCCGCCATGGTGCCACGTTACATCTACCCATCTGCCCTCTACATATGCATAATATCCTTCGCCCAAAATTGTTTCGGGGATGATGATGTCTGTCTTCGCTCCATCGCCAGCTCTTGCTACATCATTGATGCCCCATGCAAGTTTCTCCCCAATGCGTTCCGCCTCAAGGCTTGCCATGATCGTGTTGATACCTCTATTCTTCTCTGCGTAAAGGTTGAATATCAACGAGAACATTATCATCACAGCTATGGAGGCTATGATAAAATCAACACTGATTTGGGCTCTCATGGAAAAACCTCAGCAGTTTAGGTTCGAGATATCTGCTCCGACCACAACGCATCCCTCCATAGCAGCGACAAATATCCAATACGTCCCAGGCTGTGCTGGGAGGGCACCATTCAGCTCTGCAATCGACATGGCGTTGACGTCGCTGTCTCCACCTTCGACATACACCCCTATATTGACGAACCTTCCATCAACAAACACCCTCTCCGGCGCCACGCCGTCAGGTATCGTTATTCTCACTTTTCTGACAGATCCGTCGCCCTCCTTATACACGATGTCTGCTGCGTGGGAGATATCATTAACAGCAGCCCTTGCTTGTGTCAGTCTGAGCATTGTCTGGCCATGTTGCAATTGCTTAGTTCCACTCATGATGATGGCTCCCAGAAACGTCATTGTTATGGCAAGTATAATCAACAGCTCTACGGATGCTTGCGCTTTCATGTTCTAGGATTAGGATGCGGTTATTTAAAAAGTATTGGACAACACTCTACTCCGACTTAGGAACACCGTGTTTGTCTTTCCATTTGCAGTAGCGTATCATGTCCGCAAGACCATTTGTGGCAGATTTTGGGTGCGCGTATGATGGTACACAATAGCTCTCAAGAATTCTTCGGTGCATCACAGTGAATTCCCCCCTCCCTGCCGATCTGAAATTACTGGTTTTTTCCCGAGGTCCGACGCAGAGACAATTGTTTTCACCACACCGGAATCTATTCCTGCTGCCTGGAATAGGATGATGGTCATGATTGCATCGACACCTGGATCATCCAACACAATCCGAAGTGCCTTGTCATAGCGTTCGGCATCAGCATCGCCAATCAGGTCCAATGGATTCCTCACAGTTATCTATTCAGGCCTGACTCCTTGAGTTTTCCAATTGCATCATCCTTGAGTCGATGATAGTTCCATTGATTCTTGGTATCCCATGTTCCTCTAACAGTTTATTGGTTTCTGAGTAATCCATGCATCCGCCAATCAAAGCAGAAAATACACAACCGCCATTATTAAGATAATCAGGATAATGGCCGCCGCAATAAATGCCTGTTTGCCCCACGCTTTCATATAATGCTCCATCTTGCTTCTCCTTCTCACATCATCAATACTGACATTACTCGTAAATTCCCTGGCTTGTTTCCGTTCATCGTCTTTGGCGATTTCTGCTCCGAGGTTATCTGTCTCTTCAGGCTGCTCAATGTGTTCCTCGTCACCTATGTTCTTGAAGCCGTTCTCTGTGAGCATCATGTTTACATTCCCCGCCCTCACGTCATAGTCTACATAGTTGTTCTTAACCAGTTTGTAGATGTGGTACGCGAGGTCTCCACTCCGTACGTTCATAATGTCTTCAAGCTTTCTGACGTCCTTCGCTCCCTTTGATATCGCCTTTAGTATGCCCTTATCCAAAGTATCTATCTCACCACTGCTCTTCTCCTCGGCCATTGATAGGATTGCTTTGCCCCCCTCTGAAACGTTAATCTTACTTGCACCGATAGCTGCCTCTATCTCGACATAGCCTTTGAGCTTAAGAGTGCCCAGTATATTAGCTGCATCGAAAAAAGAGGAATTTATCTTTGACCCAAAGCGCTCCAGAGTGGTATCAGGACCAATCCGCTGGAGAACAACAAGATCCATGAATGTGAGTTCTTTCTCGTCTGTAGATGTCACAAATTATGAATGTTGCTTAATGTTTAAATACCTATTGATGTAGATACATTACTCGTGCATTCACCATGAAACTTACTTTTCTAGGCGGCGCTGGCGAGGTTGGAAGGAGCGGCGTTCTCATTGATCAGGGCTACAGGCTATTGATGGACTATGGCATCAAATTACATGACAAGACTACGCAATACCCTCTAAGAGTCAAGGGCGGTCTCGATGCTGTTATTATAACGCACTCTCACCTTGATCACTGCGGATTCCTGCCGGCCATCTATGACCATTATGCATGCCCGTGGTTTGGGACATATCCAACACAGATCCTGACAGACCTTCTCATACGGGACTCCATAAAAATCCAGAAGAAAGTGCCGTTTCGGGTCTCTAGTTTCAAGAGGTCCACAAAACATTTCACGCCTATGGAATACGGGGCGGAATATGAGACAGAAGGGATGTCGTTCACTCTCCACAATGCTGGCCACATAACCGGGAGTTCGATGGTCGAGGTGAAGACAGGGGAGACATCCTTGCTGTATACTGGAGATTTCAAGCTCAAGGATATAAGAATGCAGAAGGGTGCAGACGTTCCAAAATGCGACATACTTGTAACCGAAACAACCTATTCTCAACGAGAGCACCCACCAAGGGATGAATTGGAGAAGCGCCTATCTCAGCACATACGGGACACGCTTGAGAATGGAGGGAACGTTCTCCTGCCTTCCTTTGCGATAGGGAGGAGCCAGGAGCTTCTTCAAATTCTCTATAACACCAATAGGGACGCGACAGTGTATCTGGATGGAATGGCCAAGACGGCTTGTGAGCTTGTACGTCAATGTCCCAGTTTCGTAAGTAATTTCAACGAGTATGAGAAGGCCCTTAACTGGGTTCAATGGGTCGATTCCAGAGAAAAGCGCGCAGACGCCCTTAAGAGCCCCAGCGTTATCATAACCACCGCGGGCATGCTCGAGGGCGGTCCCGTGTTTCAGTACCTACTGAATCTAAACAAGCGCTCGCGTATTGTACTGACCGGCTATTGCGTTGATAACACGAACGGCTGGCATCTCATGAATGAAGGTTTTGTCTACGTTAATGGAAGACCAAAGAAGATAGATACGCCGTTGGAGTACCTTGATTTCTCTGCTCATGCCGGAAGAAGCGAGATTTTTGAGTTGGTGGACTTGGTCGACCCGAAGAAGATATTCTGTGTGCATGGGGACCACACAGCCTATTTTGCTGATGAGCTGAAACAGAGAGGCTATGATGCGTACGCACCAAAAATCGGAGAAGAGATAGTGGTGGTCTGATATGGAATCCCTAAACATATGTATGCTCGATCCGCTGTTCCTACCCTACCCTGGGGGGGCCGAGAAAGTAGTCTATGAGGTCAGCAAGAGGTTAGCGAAAAAGGGCCACAGGGTAACTGTCCTAACATCAAGGCTTCCCGATACACACCCAACAGAAAACATGGATGGCATTGAGATCGTACGCTCCCCGGCAATCTATATGGAGAAACTCCCATTCTCATTCCTCCCACCTCCTTTTACTCTGGCCCCACTGCTCAATAGGGACATAATGCGCCAGGAGGCGGATATATTCCATATGCATAACAGGTTTTGGTATTATTTAGGGACGCTGCTGACAATCAAGCTTCGCAGGAAGAAACTCATGCTCACCCTCCACAATGCAAGGCCAGTTGGCATAGACTGGGCTACGGATACCAGTGGGAAGGTGTACGATACCATATGGGCAAACAGGATTATGGAGAACTGCGATCGCATAACTGCAGTCAGTGATTGGACAAAGAGGATAACCGTTCCACATAAGCTCTGGTCCCGTACAGAAGTAATCCATAACGCAGTTGATACGGGGCGATTCAAACCGAGGCCAAGGAAAACGGCCCAGTTCGTCAGGGATAAATTCGGGATAGGTGATGATGAGCTCCTGCTCACCAACGCGCGGATGGTGAAACAAAAAGGGTATGAATACCTGCTTGATGCATTTGCACAGTTGAAATCAGATAAGGCACACAAGGACGCCAAGATGATTGTCATTGGGAAGGGGCCGCTAAAGGACTGGATAAGCAGGCGCGCTAGGGAACTTGACATCCACGATTCATTGTTCCTCACAACCGGAATACCTGAAGAAGAACTGCCCCTCTATTATAATGCAGCAGACGTGTTCCTCCTATCCTCAATATGGGAACCGTGCGCCATCGTGCTGTTCGAGGCCCTTGCGTCAGGCGCCCCAATAGTTGCATTTGGTGCAGGCGGTACCCCGGAGATTATCAACAACGAATCCGGGAGAGTTGTCGAGCCCAGGGATTCACATTCTCTTTGCCTAAAGACAAAGGAGGTCCTTGAGGACAAAAAACTCAGGACAAAGCTTTCCAAAGCAGCAAGAAACCGTGCGACGACAGAATTCACATGGGATGTTTCGGCAGCGAAATTCGAGAACGTTTATAAACGCCTGTAATGAACCATACTTGGTGGTTGTTTGATTACAATATGTGTTGAATGCAGAAAAGAATTCGACATAGATGACCCTCAACCAGGTGATGTAGTCACATGTCCGCACTGCAACATGAAGATGAGGATATTATCAATCAATATCAACAGGATATATCTTGAGACAATAGATGGCGAGCTGGATGATGCAGAGGATGATGTCGAGTCTCCCTAACTGCCAGAACGGCCGATGAGCGCCTCATTGAACGCTATTGTTTTTCCCACAGTATCAATGTCAGTTTTAAGGCTTTTGTCGAACCCAGTTATCTCTAAGAATATCGCATCAAAGAGGCGTTCAGCATTATCTGTGGCCCTGGCCAATCTTTTTGAGACCTTCTCCATATGGCCTTTTGCAACCTTCAATAGTTTTTTCGCTTCGTTTGTCAGTTGCCTCGTGTAATTCGCATCAGTTCCAGGGCTCCTGATGCGCCTGTCAGTTCCTGCAATTATCCCTGCAGCCTCCCTCACTGTTTCCACATCGAAGTGTTCCATTATTGTTCTAGCAGAGGTGATGTCTTCCCTAATCACCTTTATTTTGTCCCTTAAGTTCGGTATATCTGGGCAACCGTCTCCCATGGAATCATAATACCCCTTCTCCCGTTGTGAAAAGGACATGATCTTCGCTTGAAGCACTCCCAGCTGCCTCTCCCACGCAACTCGTTGCTTCTCGAGCGGTACTTTGCTTTTTCGCGATGCACCCCTCAACTTCCTATCTACTTTCTCGAGTTCCCCTATGGCCTTATTAATTCCGTCCGCCAATTCGTTGTTCTTAATACCGATAATCATAGCTTCTCTAAATCCTGTTTTCAGGCTTGATGATTCGTTGCACATTGTTTCCAACTCATCAACAAGCGCTTCGAGTGAATCAATTCTTACGCGCAGCGCGCCTTTGTGGTAGGTTGCCCCCTCACCAGGTATCCGTATTAATGCATCCACCTTTCCTTTGAATTCTGAAGCCAAGTTTCCGACTGGATTCAGGGGAACAGTTATACTTTCATCCCCGCTCTTTTTATAGAAATGTCTGTACGTCTTCAGTGCTCCCAATGTCTCACCGACCGTTCCAGATAGTTTCCCCAAGTTTGGAACAAGTCTCTCCATTCTCTCGATCCGTTGTTCGTAGATTCCCTTCCTATACCCTGCGACATCAAAGCCGAGTCCACTCTTCCTATCAACTTTTGGCATCAAGCTCTTTAGTTTCCTCAGAATAACCAAATGCCTGTCATCGAATACCCTAATCTGCCCTTTGGTGTCTCGTAGTGCTTTCATACAATGCCTCCTGTCTCAGGATTAGATTTAATAATATGGGGAAACTAGTATTTAAACCTCATAGTTTCATCAGTTCTATCTGGAGTTCATCGTTCCTCTCCCTCTTAACAATCCTATCATGACACATTATGGAGAACTCGCCAGTGAGGGATATGATCCCCTGTTTCAGATGTCCTGCAACTGATGAATAATCCCTTCTCCCGAGAACACAGTGTAGGTGTATATATGGCTTTCCGTTTTTTTGAGTGATATTCCCCATCGCAGACGCAATCTCCAAAGGTTCTTCAAGTTCCATTGCGTTTGGTTCCAGTTTCTCAGTGCTCGCGCTTGCATACAAGGTGCATCTGCTAAGTGCACCAATGCCAAAAACAAGCCCGCCCTTTACCCCATGCCCTTCGCATGCTTTCTCAAGGCTTCCGATGACGTCCTCCCCTCTCTCCATCCTTATTACA
>JBDRKD010000041.1:0-5467 GCA_043814255.1 Microcaldota archaeon | reverse complement strand
TTGCCACTATTAGAAACACAGGGAATAGGACAACCCCAAGCACATCGCTGCCCATCATCACCCCCATTGCCTCAGTGAAAATAAAGGAAATGACGATAACAAACGCAACGAAAAAGACCATTAGCAGTATGGACTTCCTCTTGTTGCTAGTTATCTGGTCGTAGAGGACCGCCATAATGACACCCGCACGAATCAGAACTCGACTTTCACCGGAGCACGGGCTGCAGTATCCTCCATCTCGAAATACTCGCGCATCTTAAAACCAAATGTCGATGCTATGATGTTCGATGGGAATGACTGGAGTTTTATGTTGTAGCTCATCACGTTGTCATTGTAGAATTGGCGCGCATACGCCACCTTGCTCTCTGTTCCGGCAAGTTCCTCTTGGAGCATCTTGAAGTTCTCATTTGCCTTGAGGTCAGGATAGTTCTCCGCAACTGCGAATAGTGTCTTGAGGGCTCCTGTCAGCATGTTGTTCGCATCCGCTTTCTCCTTCACGCCTTTGGCATTGGCCATCTGTGCGCGGGCCTTTGTTATGTTCTCAAAGGTTGTCTTCTCGTGTTTCGCATACCCCTTTACGGTGTTCACAAGATTCGGTATGAGGTCATACCTTCTCCTAAGCTGCACATCTATTTGAGACCACGCATTGTTTATGCGGCTTCTGAGCGTGATAAGGCCGTTGTATGTGAAGACCACATACGCAATAATGACCACACCGAAAACAATACCAACAATACCCAATAACTCTATCATCCAATCACCCATTATGCATTACAGTAAGTGGTATAACATCCCTCTCGAACTCAAGAAATGCAATGTCTATAGAATTCACCATGCCAGAAGTCACTTCGATGCATGGTGGAGCCCCAAGAGTCAGTTGAAGTGCTCTTGCACCTATAAGTCTAGCTTTTTCAAATCTGTTAATGTTCATGAAATACCCTCCTATTGGTCTATTATGTCCTCAATAGACTTTTTATCCTTTCGCTTTGCGAAAATCCCCTTAATCCCCTGCTTGCCCTTCTTCCTGTCTGTTTTTTTCGTTTTCTTGACATTTGGGGAACGGGTTAGATTCAGCATCTCATCCTCTGTTTTGGAGATTTGGTTTGGTAACTCAATGTTTGCGGTGGCCATCACATCGCAATATGTTTCGTCCGGCACAACATCGCAGTCACTGAGTTTTGATTCGACTATTGTGTAAATAGTGCTCTTTGGGTCAAGGGGTTGTTCTTGTGGTTTTGGTTGATTCAATCTGCCAGTGAACGCGTTCTGAATGTTTTGAGGCCGTAGTGTGTTCTCCGATTGGATTGTATTTGCTTGTTGAGACGCATTTGTAGTGTTTTTCTGCTGTGATGACAGCCCATCGCGAGCTTCCATGCTTTGCACGGCGTTTATCTCATTTAATATTCCCATTTTTGAGACAGTATCAGCCCTCTCCGCATTAAACCCAGGGTTAACTCTATCCATCAATCCACGTATAAGGGAATTCGGTTCAGAAACCCCCACTATCTGGAATGTCAGGCTCTCGCGATCGTTAGTGACAACCTTGACAACTGAAATCCCGAGCAACGTGTGTAACATCCCAGATATCCCTGAATTGGCCACATATGCATTACCAATCCTTTTGTATGACAACACGTGGTTCTGTGAGAATAGCGATGCGTCTCGTATGGAGACATCACTCGGACCCAGAACATACCCGTGGTGCCTGTAGCGCACTGTTGCCAATACAGAGAATAGAACCGTAAAAAAGGACAATATCAGAAATGCAGCGATGGGCATGAAGAACGGGTTCTGAATCTCTGGAAAGAGATTGGCCTTCAGTGTATATGAGAGATAGAACAGGAGCATCAATGTAGTTATAACTATGGCAAGCATGTAGGTGAATGCCTCTGCGACCCAAACGGCCTTTATCCTCTTGTCTGGTTTTTCCATATTCTCACTTCAAAAGAACGTGAAGAACTTTCAGTAACTGAGGTCTTTTGAACAATAGTTTCTTCACAACTGGCGCAAAGTTGCTTCTGAGAACTTTCTCGATATCCGTATCGTCGATTGCACCGATTAACACGTTCAGGTCCTTATCGTTCAGCTTTTCGAGAACTTTCCTGAGTTTGAGGCGCTTAAGGAGCTTTGCCTCCCTTTTTTCCCTCCATATCCTCTCGTACTCTGAAAGACACTCGGCACTGCAGTTCCCGGATATTATGCATTTTCCGGCAACCTGGCCTGCCATGGCCCCGGCCTCTGCAGCAAGACCTATCCCGCCACCGTGTATCGGGTCCACTTGGTGGGCCGCTGTTCCGGCAACAATGAACCCATCTAAAACAAGATCTTTCATTGGAGCACCGACGGGTATTAACCCTGCCTTGAGTGCAACCGGCTGTGCATCCTTGAACCTGTCGATCTTGAGGAACTTATTCAGGTAGTCTATTGCATGGCCCTTCGCGGTTCCGCCTACACCTATCCCAACGTTCGCGACATCCTTGCCCTTCGGAAAAACCCACCCATACCCTCTCGGGGCGTGGACGTTGCCGAAGTACACCTCTATAAGGCCTCTGCATTCAACATTCACCATCTCATATTCGACACCGAAATCTGTGTCATAAAGGGTTGATAATGAGTTCAGGCCTGCCATCCTCGCTATTGTTGATTCACTACCGTCTGCAGCTATAAGTACTTTCGATAGGTATTCTACCCTCCGACCTCCTGATTCCACAATGACACCTGTAACCTTGCCATTCTCTTTCACCACGTTTGTGACCTCTGATTTGATTATGATCTCTGCACCCGCCCTTGCAGCCTCCATAGCGAGCTCCTTGTCCAACACTTTCCTTTCAAACACCACGCCTTTCGTGCGTTCGTTGCACAGGACAATCTCGCTCTTCAGGTCAGGGGATGCTATGAGAGCCCCCTTGATGTGGGTGGAGATGCATTTTTCACTTAACTCCATGCCAAAGGAGGAGAGCCAGTGATTTCCCAGGCCTTCGCCGCACCTCACTGGTGCGCCTATTTCCTTCTTCTTTTCGATCATGAGAACGTGCGCTCCTGCCTTTGCTGCCTCTTTTGCCGCAAGGCTTCCGGCTGGGCCTGCACCAACAACTATTACGTCGTATTTTTCCATAGCATCACTTCTTCCTGATTGTTATCGCACCCAATGGGCACGCCTCTGAACATATTCCGCAGGATGTGCATTTTTCATCGCAAAATATTTTCCCATCTTTCAATCGCAGGGCACTTACTGGACATACTCCGACACAAGCCCCACAATAAGCACATTTGTTCTCGTTAACGTCAATCATCTCTATACCCCCCATAGGTTAAGAGATAGTTATTGTCGAAACCCATATAAAAGGCTTAGCATACTGGGGGTTCCATTAAGTTATTCGGGATAAAGATTAAGCTCTCAAGAGAGTTCTAATTCTTTGGGTGCAGCGCCTCTCTGTTAGTCCGCAGAAGGCAAAAGACTGTACCCAAGAGTTGTTGTGGAGTGGGGGTTTATATAGGTGTTTTGAGAAGGGGTAAACAGTGAGTAGGCATGAAATCAGCAGTTAGGACGGCGCTGCTTACCACAGCGGTAGCGGTGCTGATTGCCACTCCTTCTTTAAGGGCACAGGAATTTTTTAGAAAGATGGCTCCTCCTGATTCTATAACTCTCAGGAAGGAAATCAGAACAGCAGTAGTGCCACTTATACGTGCTGGGGAATTTGGGGCAATTATTAGTGTTAAAACAGATATTAAGGACCTTGAGCTTCTAGGATTTAAAAGTCTTAACTTGCTACTCGAGACAGGGACGCTATCAGGCGAAGGTTATATTGCACATGAATTATCATCAGTGATGAATTGGCCAGAGAAAGTTGAACTTGAAATAGGGGGATTGAAGATTAGCGACGTGCCGTTGGATGTTAAAGAATCAATAAAACCTGGGAAAGATAAGATAAGTTTCAAGTTCATGCCGGAACTCAGCTCAGTAAGGGTAGATTTTGCCAATGGGACCGCAACCTTCAGTATGGATAACGGCCCGGTTGTGGAAACTGACACAGTGTTGGTTACAGTGCCCTTTTTATGTAAATGCGGTACAATCGTAGAAGGCTCTTTATCTGTCTCGAGGGAAGGTTCTTTACCATCCGGTGAGAAGAAGATGGGGGCATCCAACAGTACGTCGACAGTATATGGAGGATATCTTCTGGATCTTAGTAACTCTTATTCCATGTATGCTAATGAGAGCACACTGAATGGGCTCCTGGGACCTAATCCTGGGGGAGAGGATAGGGGATATACCATACCGGACAGCCTCACTGTTTCTTTTGGGATTGGTGAGTCCCCCAGCACCCAACCTAACTTCAGAATTGAACCGGAAATGTATGTAGATAAATTTGAAGAAACCATGTGTGGACGTAAGTTTTTAGGAATTATAGGTGCTGGTTATTTCAGGGATCATGGGCTTGCAATTGGACTTGATTTTGAGGGTGGGACACTCTCCATCATGAAGCCAATCAGGGAGCCGACCTTATTGTTGGGGGAATCATAACTCGTTATATCCCTTATTGTTGAATTCATATGTGGGCTTGCTGTCCCGATTTTTCATGTGCTCTGTGAGTACCTCGTCTTTTTGGCCAGATGCGTTCACGTTGTGCGCAGGGTCCATGAGATGGAACTTGCCTTCGAAATCGAACACGACGAATGCGTGCCTGTGTCCGTTTGTTTCGACTATTATTCTGGCTGTTTCATTATCCAGGGCTATTATGAGTGAACATAGGAATATGGCCTTATCCATCTCATCAGCCACCTTAAGCTCCAACATCTCGCTTGGGGAAAGCCAAAAATCAACAGGAAGGACATCATTCCCCATATCGTCACGCACGAATTCGAACGCCTTCTTTGCAGCCTCTTCGAAATTCTTTGCGTATATGTATGGGCGGAATTCATCAGTTATTGATTCCTTGGTTTTGAGTATTGTCGAGTCCTTTGGGTTCACCAGGTTCCTAAGCCCGGATACTGTCTTGGTTTCACCCATCTCTATCTGTTCCCTATAGCGCTCTATTATGTGTCTCAGGAGGGCTGCCCGAAGTTTGCATTTCTCGTGGTCTTCCATTACGTCATCGCATTTTTTTGCATCCTGCTGTTCGCTCGGCTTTTCCTCGGTTGAACCGTTCTTTTTGGTAAATGGGAATTCTATCATGACTTTATCACTCTCGTCGACAGTTTATAAATCTATCGACGTGGGGGTGGATACTGGAATTATTCTCTTGCGCTGGAATCCAGCGTATGCTGTAAAACGCTCGGGATGTCAGTGGAAAACCACCATCCTTTTTCTTTTAAACTCCCCTTGAGTGAATCTAGTGGTGATGTTATGGCTAAGAAGATTGTTGATGAAGAGATAGAGGTTCAGGGGAAGGGACAGAGACCTGATTTCAGGATAGTACAAGCAGAGCGGGGCCCTGACGGTGAAACGAAGTACAGGAATGTGGGGGGC
>JBDRKD010000040.1:0-2303 GCA_043814255.1 Microcaldota archaeon | reverse complement strand
CGCCCAGTTATTTATCTTAAGTGCCATGCTTCTTGCCATCTGGTTCGTGTCACTCATCGCCATACTCGTTTTACTGCTGGTTGCCATATTTGGTGGAATAATTTCAACCTTAATTCCATTATTTATGCTGGTTCCACCGTTAATCCTATTGATTCTCACACCAGCTGTAGCATTAATCCAGCTGTATGTTGGATACAAAGCATATGTTGGCAAGGATATTAGACTTCCCTTAATATCCAGGCTTGCAGAGATGATTTCAGGCTGACCTTTTTCTTTTTAATAGTGAAATGCAAACCCGAGGCCAGACAGCCCAATTCAAGCATTCAAACACAATTGGTTAAATTCATCTCCCCAATAGATTCCTCAAGCTCCTCTTCAAACATCTCTAGGTAATTTGGCGCACCAGCACCCATCTCATCCGAGTGCGCGTAGATAAATAACAACTCCTCTCCATACCTTATGTAATACAATCTGCTTGTCCTATTCATCGGTGAACCTCCATAAGGATCTTTAGTAGAGAGCTTTGCATCTATCACATTCACATCACACTCCCCGATTCTCCTAACCTCTCCCTCATGCCAGTAAACCTCTTCCACATCATCACTCTCCACGCTCTGCAAAAAGAACTCTTCCGCGGATGGTACCTCTGTCTGATTCTGCGAATACCCCACATCCAACCAGGCAGCATACCCAAAATTATGCTCAGAAGGAACATAACCAAAAGAAACAATCACCCCATCCACCATCTCCTCTCTTCCGGACTCCTGAAAATCAGATGGCGGCGTAAACGGGAATTCCCCAGCAACAGACTGCTTCTCTACACACCCCAGCAAGAGCGCACCCAAAATCAAAACAACAAACAGTTTCTTCATTTTCACACACCCACTATCTTTCCCCTCTCCTCATTTTTAATGTTTTCCGCCAGCCATTTCCTAATCTAACCCCCAACCAACTTCTCCAATTCCCCAATCTCCCCTATCTCATAATCCGCCTTAACTCCCTTCACTCCCGGCCACTTCCACTCCTCATCCTCCCCATACTTCGCGACTACGCCAACAGGGACGGTAGGATTAAATATCCCAATTGAGCAAATTTATACATGCAAAAAGAGGTTCCTGAAATTCAGGTAGATGAGGATATTTCCAAGTTCCTTAAAAAAGTTCCGACATTATTCCAAATGCCTGCCAAATCGACTGAAGGCGGCAAAAGGATTCTTATCGAATTGGGAGAAGAACCGAAAAAGGCAGCAGAATACGCAGCTGTTTACACTGAACTGGTTTTTGATATTGCGTCAGTCCTGTGGGGCGAGCTTAAGGGGTTGAAAGGGATGGAGCTTGAAGAAAGCTTCATTACCGCCATTTGGGGAATAATGCACTCCAATCTACAGATAACGTATGGGACAAACGTGTTCCAATATATGCATGAGTCAGTTCAGACCGGGAAATTCGATTGCGATACGAGTGCATTCCTGGTCTATGATGCGGCAAAACAGCTGAAGAATTGGGGAATGAGAATAAATGTAGAGATGATAGATGTGCCTAAGATAGCAGGTACAGATAAAGCACATGCGCTGGTAAAAACAGAAAACTTCTTCTTTGAAACAACAAGCGGCTCTTTTCATGACGTGCAAAAACTCTATTCCAGATACCCTGAAGCGCTGATACTGCCCGACAATCAGATTCAAGCCATAACCTATATCGGTGCGTGTTCTGATTTGTTCGACAATGCGAGTGCTGGGCAAAGGTCAGTGGCGGTTGAGGGAGAGTCCAAACTATACAAGAGATACGGGGACGCGATAAAGGCTTACAGCGCGATTATAGAGGTGCGTCCCGAAAGCGGAATATCGTACTATAACCGGGGTCGTATATATGAGGAGCTGAACGTATGTGGAAAAGCGCTTGAGGACTATGATATGGCTATAAAGCTGAATCCGGAACTTACAACTGCCCGCTCCCATCGGGTCCTTGTTTCTGACAAATTGAGCGGATATAAGGGGATAGTTAGAAAACATAGCAGGGCCATAAAGCTGAATCCGAAAGATGCAGACGCCTATGCTAACAGAGGCGATGCTTTCTATCATTTAGGAAACTTTGAAAAAGCGCTCGAGGACTATGATATGGCCATAAAGCTGGCTCCAGAAGTCCAATATACCTACTATGCCAGGCACAGAATTTATGCACTGACGGGAAAAGACAAGGAAGCAAAAAAGGATTATGAGAAGTATTCCTTGAACTCACCGTCCCGAATAATGCCGGAGGGGTATTAGAGAATAGCACTGATTAACTGCGGGACATGCACAGTCC
>JBDRKD010000039.1:0-14632 GCA_043814255.1 Microcaldota archaeon | reverse complement strand
TCAAAGCTTTCATCAGCAAAGGGGGTTTTGCTGGTATCTTCTAAAATTAAATCCGCTCCACCAAATTGATAAACATCAATACCCACGCCATTTCCGTATATTTTAACTAATTTATTTGTACCACAACCCAAATCCATTAGTCTGCCTTCAATATGAGGAAGCACTACCTTTATTCTCCAGTTATATAAAAATTCCCCCAATAAATCTAATTTTCCCATAGTGTATATCTTTTATAATTAATTATATAATTTTTGCGAGGTATTGATGATTTAGGGAACTTGAAGGCGAAGAGCTTCGGAAAGCGAATACTCCTACTACGAAAGATAAGGGAAGATAAAGACCTAAACTTGTAGTATAAGCACAATGGTCGGCAGCAATGCACGTTCCCGCCCAAAGGCAGTACAAGACGCATCGTGAACAGGCTTAACTTCCGAGTTCGGAATGGGTTCGGGTGTTTCCCTGTGCCTATGGCCGCTAACCGAGCAAATACTATGAAACTCCGAGTTTATAAATATATCGACAGGTTCAGGTTCCGCGTCAACAACCCACTACCCTCTCGCCGCAGGACTTGCACACGGGCGTTTTTCCCCCAGTGGCTGATTTCCCAATCCTCTCGCCACACTTGCATACAATCCCTATCTGTTTTGCCGGATTCCCAACAACAAGCGCGTGTGCCGGTACGTCATCCACAACAACCGCCCCGGCCCCAACCATTGAGTACTCCCCTATCGTGACCCCGCATACGATAGTTGCGTTCGCCCCAATGGATGCCCCCCTCTTAACCAATGTTTTTATGGTGTTCCAGCCACTAGGGGGCACTGCCCGCGGATACATATCATTCGTAAATGTGGCGCTAGGCCCTATAAACACGTCATCCTCTATCGTAACTCCATGATAAACAGAGACAAAATTCTGTATTTTGCAGTTGTTCCCTATTTTCACATCAAAATCCACATACACACATTTGCTCAGTATGCAGTTCGAACCAATTGTCACTCCCTCTCTGATCTGCGCCTGATGCCATATTTTCGTTCCCTCGCCAACATCTGCCTTCTCAGAAACCTCTGCCGTTGGGTGCATGAAGAACTTAGCCAACCTTTTCCACCTTCCCATTATTACTTGAGTTTTTCATGGCCTCCGCAATCCGCAGTGCTTCAATACCCTCTTCAAGTGATATGACCTGTTTCTCCTTTCCTTCAACACACCTTAGAAAATGCATGAGTTCTGCTTTGAGTGGCTCCTCCTTATTTATCTTCGGGCGTCTCATCTCACCCTCCATGACGCTGAACAACATCCTACCATAATCAAGTTCCTCTTTCATAGGAACGTTCTCATAGAAGTAAAGTTCCTGGGAGATATAATCAACCTCCGCCATGCCTTTCTTCCCGAACACTTTTAATTTCCTTATCTTTGTCGGAGTGAGCCAGTTGACCCTCAGATGACCCGTTGCCCCACCCTCAAAGGTGAATATTGCTTCTCCAAAGTCCTCGACATCCTTTCTTGAAATCCCCCTTACCAAAGAATAAACACATGTGACTTTCTTCCCAATCACGAAGTGAAATATATCTATATCATGCACAGCAAGGTCTATTACGGCACCCACATCCTGTATGCGTACAGGGAGCGGGGCAACCCTCTCGGCATCCACCAAAAAGATCTCCCCTAACTCTCCATTCTCTATCATTCGTTTCAGGTAACGTATGGCTGGATTAAATCTCTCGATATGTCCAACAAGCACCAGCGAACCACTTTTCTTCGCAGCATCATTTATCCCCTCAGCCTCCTCCACCGTCGCCGCAACTGGTTTCTCAAGAAGACATGGTACCCCATTTTCAATGAAGTACGTTGCAACCTCTTTATGGGCGGAAGTAGGAACGCATATCGAAACACCATCAGGTTTTTCCGTTTCATACATTTCTTTATAGTCTGAGTAGAACTTGCAGTGGAATCTCTTTGCTACTTTCTTTCCTTTCTCCTCATCAGAATCACATATCCCCACAACCTCGCAGTCTTCTGTTTGGGAAAATATCCGCACATGGTTGAACCCCATATATCCCGTTCCAATAACTGAGATCTTAATCATTCAATCGCCTCTAAAAGTGTACTTGCAACCTCCTCCAGCTGGTCCTGCGTAAGCGCAGGATGAACTGGTATCGACAGCACTTCCTTGCATGCTTTCTCAGCAACAGGATATTCCCCAATATCATCATATACCGGTTGCTGTGGTATTGTTGTTGGGTAATATATGCCAAAACCAATCCCCCTCTCCTTCAATCCCCTAATAACAGAATCCCTATTATCAGTCCTTACAGTATACTGGTGGTAAACATGCCCATACCCCTTCGGAGTATGCGGCGTGATGAATTTCCCGGACAGCTTCCCATCATAGAACTTCGCGTTCTTCCTTCGTGCTTCAGTGAACCCCCCGAGCCTCTTGAGCTGTCCAATCCCGACAGCAGCTGAGAATTCAGTCATCCTATAATTGAATCCCAGATACAAGTGCTTGTAGCGTTCCTTCATTCCTTGATTAATGAGCGCCCTGCACATATCTGCCTTTTCATCATCGTTTGTGGTAATCATCCCCCCCTCGCAGGTAGTCATATTCTTTGTTGGGTAGAATGAAAAACACCCGAAATCCCCGAAGCTTCCGACCTTCTTTCCCCCAATATCAGCACCGTGCGCTTGACATGCATCCTCTACAACAGCAAGGTCATGTTCCTTAGTTATCCTGAGTATCTCATCCATCTTCGCAGGCAATCCGTATAGGTGAACAGGCATCACCGCCTTGGTTTTCTCGGTTATCTTTCTCTCCATATCCTCCACGGACATATTGTACGTCTTCCCATCCATATCAACAAAAACAGGCTTTGCCCCGCAATAGGCAACAGCATTAGCGCTGGCTATAAACGTAAACGCAGGGATTATTACTTCATCTCCGCGTTTTACTCCTGCTGCAACCAGGGCAGTATGGAGGGCACCAGTACCGCTGTTGGTGGCTATCCCATGCTTCGTTCCACACATCCCAGCAAAGGATTTCTCCAGTTCCCTGGTTTTCCCCCCGTTTGTCAACTGCGTGGATTCCAGGACTTCTAAGACTAATCTCTTTTCCTCATCCCCAAGTTTCGGGGAAGCGATAGGTATCATAGAATCTCCTCAAGGCTAACTTATTGGGAGGTTACTTTTTAATAGATTGCTTGCTCCCACCCAGAACCCACAGAGCTCTGTCGAAAAAGAGTCTCGTTATGAGTACAAGGTGCGTCTTCACATCCCTGAATACCCTGAAATTCGAGTTTCTCTCAGTTTTGAATTTCAACACAGATGGAATTTCAACTATCTTCGCTCCTGCTTTCTTACAAAGCCACAGTATCTCTACTTGCGCCTCGAATCGGTCGCTCTTGTAGCGGGTGTTTCTCAGTACTTCTGTTCTGTATGCCCTGAACACCCCAGTGAACGCCGTGAGTTTCAACCCCAATGCAAGCGAATAAAGGAACGTCGCAAGATTGCTCAGGAAAAGCCTCAGGAAGGGAACATCCTCCGTGCCTCCGCCCCCGATGAACGGGGACGTCACAACAACATCATACCCCCCCTCTATCTTCTCAAGAAGTTTCGGTATGTCTGTTATCGGGTAAGACAGGTCACTGTCGAGCGTTATCACAACCTCCCCGTCAGCATGCACCAACCCCCTCCTGAACGCAGCCCCCTGCCCCATATTCACCGGATTCTTTCCGATGGTTATCCCATAGCGTGATTCTGCTTTCTGAAGGTCTACAAACGTATGGTCTGAACTACCATCATCAATGACGATTATCTGGAAATCCTTTAGGTTCTCCTTTGCGTAGTTGTAAAGCTTCTCGATAGTTTTATCGATGCATCCATATTCATTATACGTAGCCATAAGAAGCGTTATCTTCACCTAATCACCACACCGCACCCTCATGTTCACAGTCTTGTGCACTGCCTTCTTTGCATCATCTACCATTCTCCCATCCTTTCCAAACATCGCAAGGATGTCTCCCTCAAGATCAAGGGCCATGCTCCTCCTTCCATTTTTAAAGAAGTCACTTCCGAGCACAAAACCTTCAGAAAGCTTTCTTTTCACAGTATTTGCTATCCTTCTGGATGCCTTGAGGTCCGGGTATATGGCGGGCACTTTGCCCTTTGCGCGCCCAATCCCATCAACAGCACCAAGAAGGCGTTTTTCCTCTGGTTTGCACAGAACCCCAGCGCCGCTCTCTATTATCTCGTACCACTCGATGTTTTTTCTGGGGACGATGACTCTCTTCCCAGCCATTACTGCCTCTTCCATAACCCCCCCCGAATCAGTTATCACATACTTGCAATCAAGTAGCAGTGAGAGGAAATCAAGGTATCCCATTGGTTTAGTGACAATGATGTTTCTGGAAGCCAAAAATCTACCCAACCCGAATTTCCCTATCCTATTCATTGTTCTGGGGTGCATGGGGAATACGACACCCCCCTCCAATTTAGACAGCGCGGTCAGGAGTTCCCTTAGGGTCTTCCGGTTATCCACGTTCTCCTTCCTATGAAGCGTCACAAGCGCATAGGTCCCCCGCTCCAACCCGAGTTCACCAACAATCTTCGACTTCTTCGCCCTAGGAACCATCATCTTGAACCCATCTACAGCAGTGTTTCCGAGCATGAACACTTTGCTTCTATCGAATCCCTCCATAATCAGGTTCTCCTTGCAGTACTGTGTTGAGGGAAATAAGAGCTGACACACCCTATCAGTCAGTATCCTATTAATCTCCTCGGGCATTGTGAAATCGAATGAGCGGCAACCAGCCTCTATGTGGGCAACAGGGACCCCAGACTTCGCTGAGGCAAGCGCAGACATAAGCGTCGAGTTCGTGTCTCCATTCACAATGCACAGTTTCGGCTTGTATTGTTTTATGGCATCTGCGAGACGTTTCATCCCCACCCCAAACTGAGTGAATTCATCAACTCCCCCTATCCCAAGTACTTTATCCGGTTTCGGGAGCCCGAATTCCTTCATGAAAATAGAAGACATTTCGCTATCGTAATGCTGGCCTGTGAACACAAAGGAGAAGTCAATGCCCTGTCTCATCATCTCCAGTATGAACGGAGATGTTTTGGTAAGTTCCGGTCTTGTTCCAAGCATCAGAAGAACGTCTGACATGTTATTAACATGGGCTAAAAGTAATTTAAACAAAGCGCAATTCAATATGCCTGATGTGTGGGATATGTGGCGCATTCGGGCCCGAGGACAAGAAGCTCCTCCATAGCATGATGGATGTCATGAGGCACAGGGGTCCGGATGATGAGGGCACATATATTGATGACAATGTGATGCTTGCCAACCTCAGGCTTGCAATCATCGACGTCAAGGGAGGCCGCCAGCCAATATTCAACGAGGACGGATCCATAGTCATTGTTTACAACGGGGAGACATACAACTTCCCTGAAATGAGGGAGGATCTTGAGAAAAGGGGCCACAGGTTCACAACAAATTCGGATACAGAAGTAGTCCTTCACGCTTATGAGGAATACGGTCCAGAATTCATCTCACTTCTCAACGGGATGTTTGCATTCGCAATATATGATTCCCCTAAGAAGACGCTTATGCTCGGCAGGGACAGATTCGGCATAAACCCCCTCTATTATGCCAGGGTGGAAGGCGCGTTGTTCTTCTCCTCGGATATAAAGAGCATACTTGTACACCCTTCATTCGTGAGGAAGGCAGATCCAGTCGGAATGCACCAGTTCATAAACCTGCGTTATATACCTGAGAACAGGACGATTTTCTCCGGCGTACACCGATTCCCACCAGCCCACTACGCATTGATCACAAAGGGAAAGATGGAGCAGCACAGGTATTGGGAACTTGGGCAAGAGGTATCCGACATCAGCGAAGAACAGGCAGCAAAGCATGTCAGGGAAGTATTGGAGAGGTCAGTGAAAAGACACCTAATAAGCGACATCCCGGTTGGGATATTCCTGTCAGGAGGCGTCGATTCATCAACAGTCCTATCCTTGGCAAGCAGGGTTTCAGATGAGCCGTTACATACGTTTTCAATGGGATTCGGCGAGCCGGATGATGAGCTGAACGATGCGAGAATTGTGGCCGAACACTTTGAGACAGTGCATAAGGAGTTCATACTGGAGAAGACGGTGCTCAAGGATTTTCCGGAGATCATATGGTACATGGGAACGCCAAAGAGAAACGTCTATCCTTACTACATCTACAAAAAGGCCGCAAATCATGTGAAGGTCGCCCTAGGCGGCTTGGGGGGGGACGAGTTGTTTGGTGGTTATTCATTCAGGTACGAATACCTGGATGACGTCATGAGAAAAAGAAAGCAATTCGGAAACGATGGAATGCGAATGGCAGCAGAAGAGGCAAGAAGAGCCATTGAGATACATCTCAAGAGCATGCCTGTGGAGGAGGACTGGATGCTGGAAGAGTCCAGACGGTCTACTCACATTGATGATGATGTATGGAGCTACACAATGGTGACTTCTGCCGATAGGGCATACGAACTCAATTACCTGAAAAAAAGGCTCTATGGAGACACGCTAAACAGGGAGAAACTCAAGGAGATTGATTCAGTGTTCAGGCGCGCTTTCTCAGGGAGCAAGGACCTCATCGACAAGTGCCTCCGGTCCGATTTCCTGATAAAGATGTCTGACGACTTCTTAGTCGTTGATGATGGGACATCGATGGCCAACTCCCTTGAGATAAGAACGCCATTCCTTGACAACGAGATTGTCGATCTTGCGTTCAGCCTGCCTGCCAGCTATAAGATACAGGGGGGAAAAGGGAAGATTATACTCAAGAAAGCAATGAAAGGGCTTCTGCCAGACGATGTCTTCAAGAAGAAGAAACAGGGGTTTGCTACGAATACCCTTTCAGTGTATTCCAACGAGTTAAAGGACATGGCAAAGGCCTACCTGTCTGATGGCAGCCTGATAAGGGAAGAGTATATACAGAAGAACTATGTAGAGCGCATCCTAAGGGCAGAGACAGACAAGAAGAGGATGCCCCAATATAACATGCTCTGGAACCTCCTCGCCCTAGAGTTCTGGCATCGGATATTTATCGATTCTGAGAACATAACCAGCCCCCCGAATATCTCCTAATGGATAGCTACTTTTACCAAATCTGTGAGTTCCTTTACGGTAATAGTCCTGGTTACAAACATCATGAGCGAGTATGCGAGCGTAATCCCAATACCAACAATCACGACCCCCACCATATCATGAGCCACTTTGGCGTAAGGCCCAAAAGCGAACACCACGACAACAGCAGATACAACCGGGACAGCATAACCCAGGATCGCCACCCTAATCTTCAATATCCAGAGTGCGTAACCTGCAGTCACAAGAGCCAACAGGACCCTTATGCACACAACACATATCGCAGTGCCAACTATCCCATACACAGGAGTAATGATGAGCATTGCAACCAACTGGAGGATTCCGGCACCCAAGGAAAGGAACGTTTGCATCCTTATCCTCCCCTTCCCAAGCAGAACAGGGATCGATACGGCATTCAACGCACCCTCCAGAATAATGAAACTTAGTATTGCCATGATGGCATAGGATTCGGAATATTTTCCAGAATAAATGAACGTAAGCATCTTCCCGGAAAGAAGCACTATGCCGCTTATTGCAAGGAAAGACCCTGCGAAGGCATATCTCAGTGCGCGAGAGACAATGGCTCGACTTTTTTCCATGCTCTCCCTCGCATGGGCCGAGAACAGGATATTCTGGGTTGACATCACGATTGTTATTGCGCTTGTTACCCACAGCCATGCAACCCTGTAGGCAGCGACTTGATCAGCCCCCTGCGATAGGCCGATGACCAGTGGGTCGATATTGATTACGAGAGTTATGCCAACATAACCTATAAAGGAATACAGCAGATACTGCCTAAGCGCATAGTGGTTTATCTTTGCATTTTCTTTCTTAGCCGGAAGATACTGTCGTACATATATATGGAGCAATGCCAGATATACCCCATAAGCAACCACAGTACCTACAAGGACCCATACCCACTGTTTCATGAATGCATAGAAAAGAACTATTGGTACCCCCAATCTACAGGCTTGGAAGATTGAATTTGAAATCAAAATATATCTTGTTCTCTTGAGGGAGTAGAGTATCTTCTCAAAGTACGTGCTAAACGACATAAAGAATGCAAGCAGTGCCGATAGCTTCAGTCCCACCCCAACTTCCGGCATATCCATCAAATTAACCGCAATAATATCTGATCCCAAGAAAAGCGCGATGGATGCAACCAACGCGAAAGGCACCTTGAGTCTCAGAAGATAGCTATAATATGCCCTTGATGTCGCCCCATCTCCTTTGAAGGGAATAAACTTAAGTGCCACCTGGCTTATCCCCGCATCAGAGAAAAGAAGCCAGCTTGTTGCGACGGCAGACGCAACAGAGAAATACCCGAATTCATCCTTTCCCATTATGTTTGGGAAAATGATTATGGAGAACAGGCCTGCCACAAGCGCAACAACATGTATGGCGATACCATATAGGTTTTCCTTTACAAGGTAAGAGTACCACTTAGCCATGAGCATCACACCAGCGCAGATACATCTTTCTCCAATAGGGAGTAGGCAAATCGGAAAGTGCTTGCTCCGACAAGAGTCGGCAGCCCCCCCGATGTGGCTGTCCAGCACCCGAGTGCTGGGTTTGTGCCGTGCCGAGTAAGCGCTCCGATGAAAAGTTCACACATTTTTCAAGTAAAAGGACATTTAAATATGTACACCTAAATGCGTTTGTGTTGGCGATACCGTGAAAAACAAAAAGATACTCATAACCGGGGGCGCTGGATTCATCGGATCACATATAATAGGCCGCCTCATCGGGGACAATGAGATCGTTGTGATAGATACGTTCACACAAGATGCAATAAAACACACGGACCTCTCAGATCACAAAAACCTGAGGCTTGTGAAGGGGGATGTTCTTGATTCTAAGCTTCTTTCAAAGTGTTCTGAGGGAGTTGACGTGGTTATTCACATGGCAGCCATAGCCGGTGTTGAGAACGTGCTGGGCAATCCAACAAGGACCATATGTGTAAACCTCATAGGAACCCATAAGGTTCTGGAGGCATTCAAAAACCAGAAGCTCGAGAGATTCGTTAACTTCTCCACAAGCGAGGTCTACGGACCAGAGGCAGACAATGTTAGCGAGGAGAGCCTCACATCTCAGGGTCCGGTCGGAGAGGCAAGATGGACATACTCCATCAGCAAAATTGCAGCAGAACATCTGGGTTATAGGTATATGCAGGAATTCAACTTGCCATTCGTCTCAATAAGGCCATTTAACATTTATGGCCCGCGACAGGTCGGGGGAGGGGCAATCAAGATATTCACTGAAAGGGCTGTGAGAAACCAGGACATAATCGTTTTCAGCGATGGAATGGGCATCAGATGCTATTGCTATATAGATGACTTCATTGACGGGGTCATGAAGACAATTATTGAGAAAAAAGCCATCGGGGAGGTTTTCAACCTGGGAAACCCAACAGAGCCAATAGCGTCGCTTACACTTGCAAAAAAGATAATACAGAAGTCAAACTCAGAAGCCAAGATTGCGTTCAAGAGAGATGTGAAGGAGGACGTGCTTGTGAGGATACCTAAAATAGATAAGGCCAAGAGGCTCCTTGGCTACGAACCAAAAGTCATGCTCGATGAGGGGATCGAGAACACAATAAACTGGGCCAAAGGGATTTGGGTAAAATGAAAATCGCAGTGACCGGCGCATCAGGGTTTATAGGCAGGAATTTCCTGCTTTCATGCCCTACGAATTGGGAGGTGGACGCATTCTACAGGTCTGCCAAGGAGTTCGAGAATTTTGTCCACAAGGACTGTCCGAACGCAAAACCAATCCGCTGTGATTTTTCAGAAAAACACGAACTCAGAAAACTGAAAGACAAACAATACGACATGTGCATTTACTTGGCAGGCAACACAGACCCGCAGTACTCTTTCTCAGAACCTGCTTTTGACCTGGAGAGCAATTCCCTAGCTCTCGTGAACTTCCTTGAGAGAGTGAGCGTGAAAAAACTGGTTTACTTCTCCTCGGGCGCAGTATACCACGGCCTCCGCGGTCCGGTCAGCCCAAAATCAAAACTCGACCCAAGGCTCGCATACTCGATATCAAAGTTCGCATCCGAGCAGTATGTGAAGTTTTTCAAGGACAAGGAAAGGGTAGGGGGCTATGCGATAGTTCGATTTTTCGGTGCGTATGGTCCATACGAGCCAGAAAGAAAGATAACAACAAAACTTGTAAAGAGATTTTTTATTGGGGGAAAGAAGGATTTCGAAATATATGGGAACGGAAGGAACCTTATTGACCTGATGTACGTGTCCGACACCATTAATGCAATCCACCTGATCATGAAAAGTAGAAAACCGGACATCACGCTCGACCTAGCAAACAGGAACCCAATAACTATAGAATCCATTGTCAGGAAATCAGCAAGCGTTTTCGGAGTCAAAAACCTGGGAATAAGAAAGCGTGGGGTATCCTGTGAATCGATAGGCTTCCGAAGCGTTGATAAGACGATGGAGACGATGGGCTTTAAACCAAAAGTGAAGTTTGAGCAGGGGATTAATATGCTCGCAAAGCATCTTTCCAAACACTAGTCCTCATTAACATGTCCTGAGCACATCGCAAATATCTCACTGTCCGAATACTTCCGCACCCGTTCCTCTTTCCTCCTCTTTTCTCTCACATCCGAAACCTTTTTCAAAGCCAGGCAGAAGCTATAGATGTAATCAGGCCCACGCTTTAACGTTCCCAAAAGCAATATGAACGGCAGATAGAACATGTATCCAACAAACGAAACGTTATCATAATTCTTCCAGATGAACAGGTGCCTGTTTCGCATGTCCACAATCGAGGATTCCCTTTCCCCAATGACCTTTTTTAATTGTCCCTTATGGCGGTGCATAACAATGCTTTTTGGTTCATAGATAACCTTCCAACCACGTTTCCAGGCGCAGAAACCCAAATCGTAATCATCGTAAAACGTTGGGTGGTAGAGTGGATCAGGCCCTCCGAACTCCAAGAATTTCTTCCTGTTAAATGCTCCTAGAATGGCGGGCGAGAAGCTGTATGCTGGTTTTTGGGATGCTCGCCGGTACATGCTGAAAAGCCCAAACCTGCGTGATGCAACGTTTCGCCTGTAGGATTCATTCTCATTTTTCGAGAGGGCAGTTGGATTAACCGCAAAAACATCTTCTCTTCGAAAATGTCTTACAAGAGGTTCAAGAAAATCAGGGTCTGCCTCCATGTCATTCGGTGTCAGATATAGCAAATCGTATTTCGCTTTGATAGCCGCCCTTGCGAAAGATTTACCAACCTGCAAATGATCCCCATATCCTATTACTTTGAGCTTTGGGAATTCTTTCTTTAGCGCATCCACAGAGTCATCTGTTGAACCATTGTCTATCAGGTAAAGTTCGTATGGGCCAGGGTATTTTGGGAGATTTTTGTAGAGTGACTTCAGGCACATACTGCTTGATACAGCATCGTTGTAGTGAAGTACGAACACACTGACGCCCGGGAGTTTATTTGGTTTCATAGATACGGACCCCACCATATTGTTTTTTGAAAATCAAGCAGCCGGGTGCTTTCCAGTCCTTATCAGTCACATATAAGTAATCTATTCCAGAACCGTTGAGATTGCAGATAGCATTGGTGTCATTATCGGAAAAAACAGAGAAGTAATCTGAAAGCGCAGGACAGAAGTTCTCACCATAGACATACAAGCTCCTCAAATCCCCCAGGTAATTCTTCCTCCCGCCAAAAACAGAGGAATAGAGGAACGTCTGCCTCATCTCTGTCCAGCTCAGGTCTCTCGGCTTGCCCCCGGGACATAGTGCTGCATAGTCATTTCCCCCCAAATCGAGGTTCTGCATGAACACGGAATCTTTTTGGGTGTTATATCCTATCCAATCTGCAGCATCCACCTGATCTTGGTCAATCGTTGGTTTGTAGTATATATAAGAACCGATTATCAGGAGGTTCGGCATGCATAGGATTGCGAGGATGGCAATAAGCGCGAGGTTACTTGGGGTAAGCCTGTCGAGGACCATTGCAAAATACGGTCCTGCGAGCAATGCGAGTCCTATGAATAAGGGATAAGTGAAATAGAGGTAACCCAAATTCATGAAAAACAAAACGACAAAGCTCGAAAAAATCAATGCAACAGATATCTCGATTACTTCCCTGTTGAGAGTTCTCTTTCTCAGTGTTTGGGTTGCGAAATATATCAAGGGTGAAAATCCAATTATGAGAACCATTAGCGTTGGGGGGGCATATTGGGAGTAGGGGAGTGCCAAAAGTGAACCCCCAACATGCGAGCCTTTTCCGAGAATCGCGAGTATGTATGAAGAGTCAACTATGGCTGTGAACGCTGCGACGAGGAGTATTGGGATTATTGCACTGATGCGTCTCTTGCAGAGCAGATATAATGAGAGCGCGAGTGCTGCGACAACTCCGTTTACAGGGCTATTGGCACACAGGGGAGCGAGACACAGAATCACCCCAACATCTGACTTTTTTACCCCTGCAACCAAATCCCCAGAATCTTTCAGTAGGAAGTAGAGTATTCCTATTATGAAGAGGAGTTGGGGCGCCCCCACCATGGCCATCCCCTGGAACGGCAGGTTTATTCCAACATTTGTTACATCGACACCCGAACCGGTGATTCCCTTAACAATATCAACATTATGGTAAAGCCAATGGTATGCTCCTTTCATCGCACCATGCCACATGTGCGGCCCATGATGGTCTTTGAGAAAAACGAGGAAAGTAGAAATGCCCCCAGTTCCGATTATCCTGACGGCATCCCACATAAAAAATAGCCCCCCAATGGAAGATGCCCAGGTGAAGACAAATGAACTCGCAACAGCCCCCCTCTCCCCAACCCCAATCCCTCCGAATCTCTTCAGGATATAATAGATGCCAAGTGCCTGAAAGAACATCATCGCCACTGCGAAGAGGCCGAACGCATGCAGGCAAAACATCTCTCCTCCTGTTGCAAAGAACAGGTATGCGTGATATGAGTATGGGTAGGCAAGTTCTGCTCCGGAGAACCACGGGTTTGCAGGCGGCAACGTGTCCCCTCCAATGGTATTTAGTATTGAACAATGCCACCATCCATCACTGATAAATCCAGTATATGGATTCAGTAACAGCATCAGCCCCAATGGAACCGACGAGAAAAGGAAAATAAATATAACCGTGCGACTGATTTCCGGAACAACCAGTGTGATTCTGCTGAAACGAAACAGGCCCCAAAGAACCGCGAGCATTATGCTCTTGGAAACAACATCTCCCAATGGAACGACCAACCCAATGAGCATCCCAGCACAAATGGTAATAGTCATTGAAAGAAGGAAGGACTCGAACAGCGCACCCCCCTTCTCCTTCAGCCCCAGCAATCCCCTCCCGAAATAACCTATTAAAAACCCATGCACCAAAAGCTTGGACAGGAGAGAAACAAGCGGAACTTCAGTTAGGTAGAGAATCGATAGCAAGACCAAGATAACAGTTGCCCGGTGTTTATTCAAGTCCATCTTTAACATTTACTTCTTCTTAAGTCGAATTTTTAATTCTTTTTAGCATTTATAACTCCTGATGGACAAAGTGAGAGCAATATTGATAGCCTTCAGCTTGCTGCTGTTCGCATTTCTCATAATATCTGCAGACCCTCAGAAACTTGTCGAGAACGTTTCCGGGGCAGACAAAACATATCTCCTACTCAGCATCAGTTGCATCTCGCTTGCCATGATACTCAGGATATATCGATGGAAAATCCTTATATCAGAGCTTTCGTTTCTTGAAATAGCGCCAATACAGCTCTTTGGCAATGCACTATCCAACATAGCTCCTGCCAAGGCATCTGAGCCAGTTAAGGCAATGCTTCTTAAATCGAACTATGGGATAAGCCTGAGCAAGGGATTCTCAAGCACTGTCGTGGAGAGGATGACTGACCTTATCGCAGCTGTGCTCATCTCACTTCTGGTTTTATTCTATATACCCTGGGAAATTGCATTTATTCCCATAGTTTCCTTTGGAGGGATTGTTCTTGTATTGGTGGCGTCGGCACAATCAAAGGCAATACAGTCATTCGGCGTAGGGATTGTTGCGCGTTTCAGCAAGGGGTATGCCGTGAGTGCAAAGAAGTTTGTCGCAGGTCTGAGGCTAGATAGGAAATTCGCAAACGCATGCGCCCTCGGTCTCTTGATATGGACATTGGATGCAGCCACCGCTGTATTTGTGTTCATGTCCCTCGGTGCGATGCCCGATGTCCAAGCACCATACCTTGCAGTTTCAGGACTAATGTGTTTCTCCCTGCTCGTGGGCCTGCTCACCATGCTCCCAGGAGGGCTTGGATCCATGGATATATCGTTCGCAGTCCTTCTCCAGGGACTTGGGGTGGAGGGCGCGCTTTCCGTAAGTGCCGTGATCCTCTATAGACTCCTGACTTTCTGGAGTGGTGTGTTTATAGGTCTTGCGTCATCTGTATTTATAACGAAAAAAGGAGGAATGGAATAATGAAAAACACATGTGTAGTCGGGATGGGGTACGTTGGAATTCCTGTTGCTTTGATGATTGC
>JBDRKD010000038.1:0-3406 GCA_043814255.1 Microcaldota archaeon | reverse complement strand
TGTGCCAACACCCTCAACGTGGCTTCCGAGAACCAACTTTGCCCAGGAATGTGCCCCTGAGCTTTCTCAGTGTCCCGGATGCCCCAAGCAACCTGACTGCAACCTTCTTTCCAGAGATCGAATTGATGAGTGCGAGAGAAGTCCTCATTGCGTTCATCTCCTCAGGAACGCATCGCATGATCCCAAAACGGTTCGCAGAATTGAATTGGATGATCTTCGGATTGGCTTTTGAATAACCAAACTCGCCAACAAAAGAAAGCAGTGCGTCCTGCAAGCCGTTCCTCAGCTCCCCCTCACTTAGCTTGACCTCTGCCTCAATCCTAAATGCGATGTACCTCTTCTTCTCCCTTATAGTTGGTTTCAACAGCATCATTGTCCCCCCAACACGTCCTTTGGAATCTCGGTTATCGCACGCAATGCCTGATCATATTTGAGGCCAAGCGCGCAACATATTGCCATAAACTCCGCAGGGTGCTTAGTTTCGTAGATGTTCCTAGCCCTGCTCGTAATCACATAATCTGCGCCGCGCTTATTACAGAACATCAGGAACCTCCGCATTTTCCCCATCAATCTGGCGCGCACAGTACCTGAACTCACAAGCAATGGCCTTATGGGGATCTCGAATGGCTTTGCATGCCTGAGAGCTGACCGCATGACCAATGAATCAAGCCTGTATTCAGGGTCGTGTATCAAACCACATCTCTTTATTCTCGGTTTGATGTAGGATAGATCCCTGGATTCCAGAAGGAGAATCCTGTTGCTCTTCACAATGTCCTCGAATTCCACAACGTCCTTTCCCCAAACGCCAACCTTGGAGAAGCCTGCCTCTGAGTGGTTTTTGAACGGAAAACACACGTGTGCATCGAAATATTCCATGCTTGGTTATTGGATAACATATAATAAATATGTGAGTGAGAGAGAATTATGCATGGTTTCTCTGTATCTCTCGGGTAATTTTAGAAAAACCCTTTTGGCCACCGTTCTCTCTGTGAAGGCGAACTATTTCTTCAAGCCGCGAGACCTCTTTCCGACACTTGTGAGGCCCCTGAACGCTCTCCCTTTCCTAAGCTTGGCCTTCTCTTTTATCTCTGGCCTGATTCTCTCAAGAAGAATGACTTCGAAGAATTCTACTTGTCCATCCTCTCCGACCCAATATGAATTCAGCACTTCGCAGTTCCTGTACCTTCTTGATGCCTTTTCTTCAGCGAATTGTTGATGGGATTTGTCTGGGGACATGAACCTGCCTGATTTCGATGGCTTCCTTCCTCCGCTTGGTTTGTGCCTCCTTCTCATCCCTTTGCGTATCTTCACTCTCACGACAATATATCCTATCTTGGCCAGGTATCCCAACGTCCTGGCCCTTGCGATGTTGGTCGGCTTCTTGACTCTTGTAACTGTTGGCTCCTTCTTCCATTCAGTTATCCTCGCCCGGTATGTGGGTGAGCGTTCTTTATATCCTGCAATGAACGTTTTTTGTATATGTTTGTAAGATCCCATCAAATCACCAATTCGAACAGCTCATAAATTAAGATGGACAATTATAATAATATTTGCCTGCGTGTCTCTTTCCCCTTCTCATCGACTCGCTCTTTTTTCTTCTCGCGCGGTTTCTTCGTCTTCTTGGATGGAAGTATTGGCTTCATGTGGTTGCCGATGAGTATATAGGCTGCGCCTGCAATGCCATAGGCGACATCTTTCATTAGCCAATCCATGTTCGCTTCTGTGCTGTAGAGGAACTCGTGAAGTCCTGCAATGAACATTAGTAGGGTTATAAGAAGCAGAATGCCACCTGAGAATGACAGCACTTTCGAGAGAACCATGTCCTTCAGGAATCCCTTCTGTTTCCTAAGTCTATCAGAGTATATAATAAGGCCCAACCCCGTCGCGCCATAGAGCATGAATTCTACTAGGAGCTTTCCATCAGGCACCGCATCTCCGATATAACTGTTTATCGCAAGTATGTAGAACCACATGGAAGCTATCCATATCACTGTCCCGCAGGTGGAGAATGCCCTTGGGATTTGGTTCTTCATGTCCCCGATTCTGTTCCTTATCCTATCGCTTATCGAGAGGCATGCAATACCTATAAGTCCGAACAGGATTGTTTCCACGACCCATGCGAACGATGATTTGTATGTTGATGCCGTAACGTCTGCCCTGACCCAAGTGCTGAATCCAAAGATGAACGCCATTGTCGCTGAAAGCATGAATAGGAATCCGCCTGGATCGAGCGCAAGGGGGAATGCAGAATCCCTGTCTCCCTCCCTCTTCTTGAGTAGATCGATGAGATGGAATGAGATAAAACCAAATATAGAGAAGATGAATATCTCCAAGAACAACTTCCCCATATCTTCTGAGTCAACCTCTGAATTCAAGAGCATGAGTATTCCAAAGATGAACATGAATGATGCGGGTAACAGCAGAGAATACCCTGAAGCGAAAAGCGGGTATGATTTCCATGATTGCGTTTCCCCGTTCCTTAGCCGTATCTTGTCGATTTGGATGAATGCCACAACTGCAAGGCCCCCGAATATTATGGTCTCTATGATCCATTCGAAACTAGGTTTGGAATAACCTGGGCCTACTGATGCATGAACGCCGAAGATGAAAATTGGGATTGTGAATAGGACCAGCATTGATGCGACTGGGGCGATTGCAAGGTGGGCAAGTGAACCTTGCTCCTCCTCCCTCCTCCGTATGTATTCCCCTGCCCAGACGAGTGCGGAGCCCAAAATCCCGAAGATCACCGATTCAATAAGCCACCCATACTGCTGCATCATGGTTGGTTTTATTGTCGTCTCCCCGTGGCCCGTGAATGTCAAGAGGTCATGCACCCCGAAAATGAATATCGTTGAGCTCGAGAATATCAGGAGGGTGCCCAGGATATAGAAAGCGAAAGCCAGAAGAGAGCCTGTCTCCTTGTAGAGCCTGTCGACCATAACTAATGTTATTATTATGCCAAGAAATAGCATGACTGACAATGCCCCGGAATTGAAATAGTTGAATACATGATATGTTGTCCGATAGTTGCTGGATTTGTAGTTGTATGAATCCTGCATGCCTGAGACACTTTCACTCGCGCCCATGGAATAGCTTGCTGCTGGACTGAGGTTGAATATCCCGAGATAGGCCACCCCTCCAAAAATCATTATGAGCAAGAGGAAGGCCATTCCAACCCCGATAAATGAATTACTCCTTTCCATGTTCTCAGTTAGGTTTGGGAGGACATATAATGGTTGCGTTTTTGTTCGGTTTATCCCTAATTGCAGACAGATTAAGCGCTTACACCAGTAACAGGTGGCAGCCGATTCGAGGCAAAACCCGTGGCCCTTTTGCCTCGGGGCAAAAACCTGAGGGGACTGCTCAGTGCCTGTGCGCTGGACTCGGGCCACACTGTGCAAGCGCC
>JBDRKD010000037.1:0-27793 GCA_043814255.1 Microcaldota archaeon | reverse complement strand
ATCCTTGCAGGAGGTATCTACGCAATAGGACAGGTCCTCGGAGCTGAGACCAGGGCAAGGGCATCTGTCTGGGCGACTGCAATGCTTGTAGGAGGAGTTATCGGCCTTATCATAGCGGCTTCCGCACAGTATCTTGTGAGTATATTTGCCCAGTTTACAATTGGCGGAACATCACTCCTGAGCGGAGCGGTTTCCTGCTAAGAAGGTTTTCTTCTTTTTCTCTTTTCATTTTTCTACCCGATTCTCTAATACGACCAACTATTTCCACTAGTTTTTTAAATAACTGATACAAATACCACTACAGGTGATTCGTTGCCTGAAATAAGCACAAGATATTATGCATATGTGATGTTAGGTCTCGGGATAGTATGCATAGGTCTTTCCATGAATACCGGCTTAAGCATTGTAACTGCCCCAATAGCTGCGATTTGCGTTGTTGCATCATTTGCGATATTCAAATATGGTTATATCCTAGTACCACTCCTGACAAAGGGCCTTCGAATCATTGAAATAAGGGATGGCTATGAATTCCCCCCAGGCCAGGAGGCCATAGTCAAGAAGGTAGGCAGCTCCTATTACGCGTCCACATACCTATATGTCCGCATATATGAGAGCGTCACAGATAAGACAATGGACGAGAACCAGCTGTACTCCGAGTATTTCGAACGCGCGATATCATCAGTCAGTTTCGTGGTGAAGTTCAGCATGATGGTCTATGTGAAGGACCTTTCCAAGCACCGTGAGAGAATCGAGACCAAGAGGGCAGAGGCGCAGCTCAGGCTTGCGCGGGAGAAGGAGAAGCCAGAACCAGATGTATTGAGGATTGATAAATTCGAGCGAGAGGTTTCAATGTGGGATTCTCAACTTGCCCGTATTGCAAGCGGCGTAAAACCAATGGGCGCAATCTGCTATCTTATGACTACTGCTAAAGGAGTATCCAAAGAAGCAGCGATTGCAGCGTCCCTGAACCAGGCAAACGAACTTAGGGCAACAATTTCCAATGCATTGAACACGGAGGTCAGCCTAGTAAACGGCGAAGAGATGAGAAAGTGCTTTGAATGGGAATTCTTCCTTCCGACTGACGAGAAGGATGTGGAAGAGGCGGTGAGCTAGATGCATGCCGGAGCCAAGATAGGGATTTCAAGCCTCTATAACAGAGATCTTGCAAGGCGCAATATCTTCGTGCGCCCCCCAGAGCCGCCTGAAGAGTATCTCATGAATGACCCGGCTGATTCTCTTTACATAGGAAAGACAAAGATATTCCACGTGCCGTTCAGCTGGACTTTCGAAAAGGTCACGAATCCACACATATGTATAGTTGGTATAACCGGTTCCGGAAAGAGCTATTTCGTCAAGACCCTCCTCACCCGTGCAGCATTTGTGTGGCATACAAATGCGTTGGTCATCGATTGGGCTGGCGAGTACCGTGAATGGGTCAAACAGGCAGGAGGAAAGATTATATCACTGGGGAAGGGTTCATACATCAACCTGTTGGATTTGGGCGGCATGAGGCCCATAGATAGGGCGAAGCAGATAACACGAAGTCTCCAGATACTTACAGATATAGCGCAGTATCCTGAGCAGCGACGGCTCACCGAACAATCAATAGAAGAAGCATATGTGCAAGCCGGATTCCACATGTCAGAGAAGATGCAAAGGGATCCTCTTGGAAACGAACTAATCCCCCCAACCCTGAAGGACGTCCAACGCATACTTGAGGATAAGCTGAAGCAGGGTACCTATGAGTTCCCTGCAGAGCTTGAGAATGCAATATACAGGGTAAAGCAGTTTACGCGGGAAGGCGAGAACTATTTTGCAGAGCAGAGTACCATTGACCTGGACAGCATCACCACTTCCGGGCTTGTCGACTTGGACCTGTCCGGTTTGCCTGATGAGGTTTTTAGGGGACTGGCAGGTCTTTCAATGCTTCAGTTCATGAAGGAGAAGATGAGGGAGGAAGGGTGGTCGGCAGATAAAGGGCTCAAGCTTTTCGTTGTTCTTGATGAGGCTTGGAAGATAGCGAAGGACGAGAACAGCGATGCAATAATGATAGTCAGGGAAGGAAGGAAATATCAATTCGGTCTGATAGTTGCCTCGCAGAACCCAACAGACATCAGTGAAACAATATTCTCCAACGTCGGTACCACGTTCATCCTCCGAGTCAAGTTCGAATCATACCTGTCCTATCTACAGGCATCGCTTAACTTCAGTGATTACATGAGGGGGGAAATCAGCAAATTCGGTGTTGGCCAGTGCGCAGTCAACATAGCTTTCCAGACGACCGTCAAGTTCTCGGAGACATTCTTGATAGAGAAGATAGATGGAGAGGAGCCACTGCTCGAATATTTCATAGATCTTGCGTCTCTTTATGAAGGAAGCAAGAAAGATGTTGCAAGGAGCTATTCATTCGAGAAGAACGACCTGACGCAGAAGCTCCGTATGTTCGGCGTAGGCGATTCGGCTATTGATTCGATGACTGGGATGTTTGATAAGCACAAGAAACACATGGACGTTATATTGTTCGTGAGACTGCTTATGCATAACGGCCTTGCAAAGATGAACATTGTCTCATTTCTCAAGGATATCGGCATCGACGACTCAACGATAATCAACATATTCTCAAAGGCCTCTTCAGATAAGGGGTCGTTCTAGGGTGCTGCCGTGGCGAAGAGCTGTAAATTTGAAAAGAACGACATGAAGCAGAAATTACGGGACTTTGGACTAGATGATTCACACATTGAGGAGATATGTGATCTATTTAATAAGAATAATGGGCACCTCGATGTGATTAAGTTCTCCATACTGCTTGAACGCTATGGGGTCCAGAGAGTCAACATTGTCTCATTTCTCAAGGATATCGGCATCGACGACTCAACGATAATCAACATATTCTCAAAAGCTGATTTTGTCAAGCTCGGGATGGAAAACAGGGATTTAACGCAAGTGGTCCTAACATAACCCACCCACCCACTGAGTAATTATTTAAATACCTGGCCCATGATATCTATCGGTGTTTCAATGGCGAGCAAATGCATAGTATGCGGCAAGAACAAAACAGGAGTCCAGGTATCTGAAGATATGGTCATCCGTTCAATACGGAGGATAAAACAGGTACTGGGCATAGCTAAGAACAACAAACTTGTCGTATGTAAGAAGTGCATTCCCGAGCATACGAAAAAACGCGCTGCTTTTGAGGGAAAAATAGTGCGGTATGGGGGGTTTGGCATAATCATACTCATAGTGTTCCTCTTACTATCACTATCCATAAAGTCCCTGGTGGCGGGGATTTTCATAACTCTATTGATGTTGTCGTTCACTCTTACCGATTACTATCCAACAATCAGAAAGAAGAATCAAAAACCACGAAGCAGGGTACGAAAGGCCAAAAAGAAGTGATTCTATGGACGTCCTTGGAAAGACCAAATACAAAGGCAAGGAAACATCAGAGGAGCTGTCTCAACCACACGCAGACGGTTTTAGCATACGCGGGGAGGCCATCGAGAGCATGGACCAAATCGCCCAGACCCTGTCTTCACTGAAACACCTATCCGTAATCCCACAGGGGGATTCCCTCGCCGTTCTGAATGTCGAGAGCAGAGACATCCAAAAGAACCCATACCTATTCTCACTCATATACCTACGCAAGGAACGCATGGAGGTACTCTACACGTTTACTCCTGGCATGAGTCCAAAGAAAAGGAGGATTGATGTAATACGCTTCTTCTTGGACATCATAACCCTGCTTCAGGGTTCCTATAAGGTGGACAATGCCCAGACATACCAGCTTGTTGAAAACACACTCAAGGAGATGTCTGAATATATATCCTCCTCATATGATGAGATATACGCAAAACATGATGCGATTGTGAACGAGAAAAAGGTGCTCAACAAGAAGGCGACCGAGCTCAGGAAGAGCAACGACAAGCTAGGGAAGGAGAACATAGAATTGAAATCAAAAATCGGCGATTTGACATTGCGGGTGAAGGATGCAGAGACATACTCAGACGAAGTTCTCATGATGAAAATACAGCAGTGGATAGTGGAACATAAGAATGAGATAAACGTTGTTGAGTTCTCAAAAATATTCAGGGTTTCGGAGACCAGGGTCGAACAGGTTCTCAAGAAGATGGTTAATGGGGGAATTCTCGAAGTCAGGAAGTAGGGTTTACGAGTGATCAGATGGAAACCCAAAAGAACAAGAAGCGAAAATCATTATTTGAGCCAGGAGTCGTAATATCAAAGAAATCATACATCTTTTTCATACGGAAACAATTCAACGACATAAAGAAATACAAGGCGTCCCATCCGGATGAACTTTCGCTCGTAAACATAAAACTCATCTTAAGACATATGTTCGCATCCAAGGGGGACGGCAAGAAGAAGAGCCTGCGCCCCCCGGTAAACACCAAAGCCCTTGTGTTCAAGATATTTACATACATATTCATGCTCTCAGTCATACTGGGCCTAGGGTTCGTTACGTACACTTTCCTATTCCCATCAGTTGTTACCACTATACCGCCAAAGCCAAACAACACAATGAATTACACATACAATATCATAAACACGGAGGTCATCTCGTTCAAATCAGGCCTTAGGGCATACGCTACCATACATGTCAACGCAACCAACATGAACAGTACGCAGATAGATATGACACTTTACGACCAGGATATACCGAAGAACATCGTTCTCCTAAAATCACGAAGGCATAAGGCTGAACGCTTTGACGAGTTCAGGGACTCATTGAAGAAAATGTTTTCTGATTCAGGCCTTAAGCTGACAGAAATACACATCTCGCAGCTCATACACATGTCGGATGTACCGATGATATTGATAGTACCAACAGGCAAGATCCCATCGTCATTCTTGGGGTTGGATGATCCATCATTCGACATCCGGAATCTCTTAAAGAATGAGGATGTAATCATCTATCTTGGATCAGAATTCGACTCTGGAACTATACCCGAAAACGAATCCGAGATAATTCTTGTAGACGAGTCCATCATCTCAAAGTTTGAAATATACTATATGAAGATTAACAGACCGACACTACTCGATGGCTTCAAGATGGAGCGACCTAGTTACACTATAAAAAATGGCAAGACCTATCATGGTGGGATATCCGTACTACCAATGGAGAAAGGATTTCTTGTCACGTTCCCCAGTTCATTGGATGACGGCTGGAAGATAAGTGGCGAGGATGCAGCCCATGACATATATTCTGTAATCCGTAACCTGACGTGGTTGAATCCAGCTTCGTGGGCACAACCTTACGTATTCAAAAACGACGAGAAGGAAAAGCAGATTGAGAGCACGTTCAACATCTTCTCAGAGCCATATACCAAGACAGAGAATCTTACCGCACAGTTCCTTTTCAATACGAAGGGCTTCGATGGAGATACTATAACTAAAATAGAGTATGTGGATTTCCCAATAATCGCTAAGGGTACAATGGACCACCTGGATACGACGCTGCCGACAGGTCTTTGCATAAAGAGGGATGACGATGGAAATGAGATAAACTGTGACTTATATATGATGATCGACCTTAATGAGAATGTCCAACGTACCGAGACGATGAAACTTGTGGCATACATGGACGGAGTCAAGGTATCTGAGGAACCAATCGGGAAGATGTCAACCCAATCAAAGAACGAAAAGCTCTTCTATTTCGTAGACATCCCAAGCGGCGACTATGTCCTGAAACTTGAGGAAGATTCAGGGTACGTGTATGCCCAGTCGTTCCTACACGTCTCGGACATCCTTGTCACATCAAGTGCACTTTCATGGAAGAACGGGCGTTTTACTTTTGATGTTTATATTGATGCGAACCAAATTGGAAAGAATGCGAAGTTAGATGTCAGGAATGTAAACATATCCCTTGACGGGAGACAACAGAAAACACTTGAAAGCGAGGATGGAAAACTGACCTATGAGTTCTCTGGTTCGATAGCTGAGGGTAACCACGAGTTTATAATATCATTTGGAGAGAATACGCAGACACTACAAAAGAAGTTCATAATTAAGAGGGAGTGGTGGGACAATCCCCTGTATCAGGTGATGTTTGTCCTCGCAGCCATAATCGGTGCTGTCGGCCTCATCATAAAAAAACCACAGAGTATAATACTCCAGTTGGATGTTCCCGATTTCCCACCCCTGTCGAAGACAAAGGTGCCGATTTCACCTGAGCAGGCATGTGGATTATTTGATATGATTAACACTGACTACAGTTGGAACTACATGCCACTCAGACACGGTGAGATAAAGAATGGTTTCCGAAAGCTTAGTTACAAAGGCAGGGGAATATTGATAAGCGACTACAACCTTGAAAAGATCCTTGACCAACTCATAGAGAAAGGCTTGGTGCAATACTCCATAGGATTCTATGGGCTTACCGAGTGGGAGAAGAGGTCTAAAAAACCACCGCCATATCTAGCAGTGTTTAGGTCACTCAGGAATACATTCCTTGACAAGTCCATACACTTTACCGATTTTGACAAGAGAAAGGATTGCGATATCCTTGTGTCTGCAAGAGAAAGGTATTATGTGCACATATATTCCGGGTATGAGACGATCAGTAAGCTGTTCCATACGCTCCAGAATGGAAAGACTCTTCTTGTGTTTGAGGATTCGGAATCACTTGATTCTTTCAAGAGGAGCCTCTATTCATCCGATAAGGCACTCATCCTGTTGAAAATATATATAGAGAATGGGCGACTGTTGGCATGCACTCATTCAGAAGTTAAGAACGTGATTAAATAGCCCTACATGCCTTTTCATAAACCCCGATAAGGCGTTTGACGCACAGTTCAACAGAATATCTCTCAGCGGTCTTTCTGGCAGTCATTTTCATCTTCTTCCGTTCCCTGATTGTTCTTATTATCTTCTCTGCGCAATCCTCTGGGTCATCTGGATCGAAGAGATATCCATTGTACCCATCCTTTATTAGGTCCTTTATGGCGAGATAATCTGCCCCAGCAACAGGTTTCCCACACGCCATCGCTTCCAGGGCTACGAGCCCCTGGGTCTCAAATTTAGATGGAAAGGCGAATATGTCTGAGGCAGCGTAATACTTCGCAAGCTGATCCCGTTTTAAGTACCCTTTGAATATGAAGAGATTCTCAACACTCATGTCCTTTACGAGTTTTTTATAGTATTTCAGGGCGGGGCCCATTCCAGCAACAACAAACTTGGTATTCGGCATCTCCTCTGATACCATAAGTGATGCCTTTATCACCACGTCGAGGTTTTTCTCCTTTACGAGCCTCCCTACATGCAGCACAACGTTCTTGTCTTGGAGCATCAGCTTCTTTCGAATCCCACTGCCGTCAATATCCACATTGAATCTCCTTACGTTTATCCCAGTCGGGACAACTTCGCTCTTTATGTCATGTTCCAACAGGACGCTCTTTATCACATCACTTGGGCTTATCACGATGTCTGATTGAGAGAGGAGCCAATGCAGATATCCCCAAGCCATGTTTTTTGTTAGTCTTCTCATGGTCTTTCCTTTTGCCACATAATGGACAGCCTCGGGTATGAGTGTATGGAAGGTCGTGACCAGCGGTATATTGAGTCGCCTCGCCGTCCAGGCGGCAGCGAGTCCCATCGTAGCCAAACCATGACAGTGTATGATGTCCGGCTTCAATTTCTTTACGTTCGTTTCTGATAAGAATGGGAATATGGCTATCCTATAATCAGGGTATGGTTTGAACGGAACCGACGTGTGGTAGAAAACTCTTTCATCCATATTCTCTTTCTTTGATTTCCTGCTCCCAGAACAGAAGATATATACTTCATGCCCAAGCTTTTCCAATTGCGTTTTCGCTGTAATCATCGAAGTGACTACGCCATCCTTATTTGGAAGATATGTATCTGTGAAAAATACAATTCTCATGTTCCACTTACCCCAACACCATTATTAAATCTACCACATCCTCAAAAATCAAAACTTTGTAATCCCCCATAACACAAACAACACGGTTATCAAGAACACTATGGGGATGGCGAGACGCCCAACAGCCACTATGGAATTTATTGTCCCAAGAAGTTCAGACGTCTGTTTTGTACCAAATACCTTGATTCTGATGCGTTCTGTGCGCATCCCGACTTCAACGTCTGTGAGGTCCTTCCTTGCCATCGCAACAGAATCCACAACTTGTTTTATGAATTTCTCCCCTTCGATACTTCCAAGTGGATTCAGAACGCCCCTTACAGCATTTACGCAGTGCGTATCTGTGGTGTAAACCTCGCAATCTTTAATACCTGTCTCCCTCACGGCATCGATTATCCTGCGTCTGAACCCAGGGACAACGCCATTGGCATCGAAGAGAACTATTGAAAAGAGATCCCCCCCAACCCTGAACACTGCAGTCTTCAGGCCACCTTTCCCAAGAGAGCCGTCTGCTAAGCCCACCATATCCTTCAGGCACACACCCAACTTCATTGTCTCATACCTGCGCTTTTTACCCAACGCATGCTTTACAGCGTCCATATACTCAAAGCTGATCGGATCCCCCATATACACCCTGGTTATCTCACCAGTTTCCGCATTATGTGAATCCACAACTACGGCATCCTTCATCTTCATTGAAATGGCTAGGTATCGTATCGACATTCCAAGAGCAAATTCCATGTCCTCTGTTGTCCTGGGAGCCCTGGTGAGTCCTATAAAACAGTTGTCATTCGCAATGATGCAGGTTGCTTTGCAAGTCTTAACCTTCTCAATAATTATCGAGCCCCTGGCATCCTTGTACTTCATCTTCTCGAGCGCCGTTCTACATCCCGCGAGGAGAGATTCCAATTCATCTGTTGCGACAGGATTGAAATCATGTGTGGCAGTACCATGAAACACAAAGACGTCAGCGTTCATTTCCTCCCCAAGTTGCTTCGCTATAAGGTATGGGTACTCGCTCCCACCAAGATTTCCGAACGGGCCAAAGTGAACGCATGGGGTTACGAATAAGCAGTCTCTCCCATTCTTTTTCTTGAACGCCATTATATTAACAACGGTCTCAATCTCCTCTCCAACACTCTCAAACATACTCTCGAGTTCTTTGGTTTTGTTCATCCATTGCGCCATGAAAAGGCTGATGGCCTCGATTCCAGATACCCCAAAATTACGTCTCATCGGGGCGTCTATGAGCCAGAAAACAGCATACAGCGCTGCTAGGAAGGCGAACGAGGAGAAATATAGTTTTATGATTATTGCCGCCGGATCGTTGCTGATGAATACCATTTTCCCAACGAGCAGGAAACTTACATTGTAAACCAGCTGTACAACAGAAAGCAGGAACGCAGTGTACCAATGCAAGTTGAAAAAGACCCGTGCGACCACGTACCAAACCACAAACGTCAATCCATACCCGATGAACAGGACATCTGGTCCAACTCCCCCCATAAGAGCCAGGGAATAGAACGCTACATACACAAGCGAGCATATGAGGGCAATGAAAAGAGACTTGCGGAGCGCCAGTTTGCTCTTTATGATCGTTACTGTAATCGCCGAGAGCATTGCAGGTATGGAAATCAGGAAGAGCCCGTCTCCCCCACGTTCAATCAACCCTAAAACAAACCCATAACTGTCGTTCCAGTTTACTGGAAGCACGATGTGTGTAAGAATCCCGAATAGGAAGCCCATGGCTAAAAGGCCCATGAAGGTCATATGGCTCGAAGGAATTTGTCCGATGTAAGATGTCAGTTTAACTGCTCTCTCTTCAGAACTGATTATAACCACCGCATTCATTTTATATCAGCGGCATATAAACCTAACTAAAATGGAGCTGCGTCTTTCTGGCCGCCTATTTTCTGGTCGCTTTTCTGTTAACAATACTTCTGTTTCCATCCTTTATCAGCATGTGTATATAATACACATTATCTACGAATTCATGGGCGACTTCCTTGAAGCTGCGCTTTTCTTTGCACGCTATCTTCATCAGCTCCAGTGATATGTAACGCACCTCTGAGTTTGCTGATACAAGCTCGTCTTCATACATGAAACTACTTTGATTAAGAATCATTATAAATATTCTGTGTATCGTTTAGAGATATGGATAAGCTATGCCCCAAATGCGGGAGTCTAAGTTCGCAAAAAAAGTTCATTGGCGTGTTCTGCGTTGATTGCCACCCATCAAGGCTAAATCTGAAATATCCGCAGATATCCGACATCCCATTGTGCAAGTCGTGCGGGAGAGTGAAGGCGAGGGGGTGGACCGAGAAGAACATGAAGAACATCGAATCATTCATTCTATCAAAGTGCAAAGGAAAGTTTTCAGAGGTACGCCTTTTACTCGAGCCAAAACCACAGATAGTGTTCGTTATTGAAGTTGACAATTCATCCATAAGGATTTCAAAAGATATCGAGATTCGGTATCGTGAGTGCCTTTGTCCAGAATGCACGCGCACAGTCTCAGGGTATTACGAGGCAATTATACAGCTCAGAGGAGACAGGGGGACGATAGAAAAATTCCAGAACCGTCTCCTGAAAAAACTTGAACGCAAGACATCCGTCCCAAAAATAGAGGAACCCAAGGAAGGAATCGACATATATGTCGTTTCCAAGGAAAAGACGCTCGAAGTCCTTTCCGATTTCGGAAAGAAGTTCAAAACATCCAACAAGCTGTTTGGCGTAAAGGACGGGCAGAGAGTTTACAGAACAACGTTCTGCGTGAGGCTTTAAAGAATCTAACTCTTATCACCGTATTCTACAACTGGCTTGAACTTGAATCCATAATGGATTATTCCCTCGGGCCCATCCTCCCGGATTTTTCTGAATACAACCTCAACAGGATCGCCGATTTTCAACTCCTTCTTCCCATGCCAGTCCACTATTTGGCTCATTAGCATAGGTCCCTCTTCAATCTCCACAATCGCAATCATGTACGGTGATTCAAGTTTGAAGCCACTAGGTGGGCTGGTCACAAGACTGAATGAAAAGATGTTCCCTCTGCCATTGAACTTATACGACACAAGCTTTCCCTTCCTCCTGCATTTCTTGCAGAAGTGCCTTGTTGGGAAGTAATATGTGTTGCACGTTTCGCATTTGCTGCCATTAAGCCCATATCTCTCGCGAATCCTTCTCCATGATTTTACTGGCATATGTTCACCCCCTCCTCATTATATGGATAACGCAAGTTGCTCCACTCCCACCGACATTGTGTGTCATGCCTATTTCCGCATCTTTCACCTGCCTTGCATGCGACTGGCCCCTGAGTTGCCAAGTTACCTCAACAGCCTGTTTGATTCCAGTTGCGCCGATAGGATGGCCGCATCCTTTCAACCCACCGCTTGGGTTTATGCTTATATCGCTATTCAATAGTGTTCTCCCTTCCTCAACAGCCTTACCCCCTTCCCCTTTCTTGAAGAATCCGATGTCCTCGATAGCCATTATCTCGGCGATTGTAAAGCAGTCATGCACTTCCGCCAGGTCAATGTCATTTGGGGTCAGTTTGGTTATCTCAAAAGCTTTCTTTGCAGCCGACATTGTAGCGTTCATGGAGGTGAGGGTATTCCTGCTCGCGAGTGCAAGTGTGTCGCTTGCCTGGCAGCTCGCAATTATCTCCACAGGGGAGTCAGTATACTTCTTAGCATTCTCCATTGGCGCGAGCAGCAAAGCCGCAGCCCCATCCGTTATAGGGCTACAATCGAATACTTTCAATGGTGAGGCGACGACCTTAGAGTTCATAACGTCATCCAGTTTTATCTCCCTTTGAAATTGCGCGTATGGATTCTTTGAGGCATTCGAATGGTTCTTCACAGCAACCATTCCCATCTGTTCCTCAGTTGTGCCATATTCATGCATGTGCCTCCTAGCCATCAGCGCGTATATGCTCGGGAATGTTGCGCCCATGAAAAGCTCCCATTCCTGGTCCCCGGCTCCACCAAGGACGGTCGTTGCCTCCTCAACCGAGACGTCTGTCATCTTTTCAACGCCCCCGACAACTACGTTGTCATGAATGCCCGAGGCGACAGCCATATATCCACACCTGAGGGCAGCCCCTCCAGACGCACAGGCGGCCTCAATGCGTGTTGCAGGTATCGGGTTGAGCCCCATATGGTCTGTTATAAGTGCCGTTATATGTTCCTGCCCAATGAGTCTTCCAGCAGCCATCGTTCCCCCATACAGCGCATCAATTTCATCACCACGCATATCCGAGTCCTCAAGTGCCTTTATCCCAGCCTCAAGCATGAGATCTCTGAAACCCCTGTTCCAATCCTCACCGAATTTGGTCATCCCGACTCCAACTATTGCGACACGCCTCATAAGCCCACCCTCTATAACCCCTTAAGTTTCTTCCTATACTTTATGTAGAACGAATACTCAAGGTACTCCTTGTCCTTTATGATATCCTTGAACGTAACAGCCCTCGCTCTCTTCTTTTCTATCTCATCCGTAATCCTTATGGAGAACGAGTCACTCCCAGCCCCACTCCCGAATGAAGTCAGCAGTATCCTCTGTCCTGGTTTTGCGATGTCGAGTACTGCGGCCAAACCGATGATCGAAGCTGCCGAATAGGTATTCCCGATCATGGGTGTGACAAGTCCCACAGACATCTTCTCCTTCTCAAATCCAAGCATCTTGCCCACTTTAAGAGGGAACTTCGCATTCGGCTGGTGGAACACAACATAATCAAAATCCTTTGGCTCAAGCCCCATCTGTTTCATAAGGCCGTTTGAGGCGTTCGTGACATGTTTGAAATACGCCGGTTCCCCAGTGAACCTTCCACCATGACTTGGGTATTCTGCATGTTGCCTTCTCCAGAAGTCAGGTGTATCCGTAGTAAATGAATATGTGCCCTCCACTTCCGCAATGACACCTGTTTTCGAGATTATGAATGCCGCAGCCCCAGCTCCGGCACTGTACTCAAGGGCATCTCCTGGCCTTGATTGCGCAGTATCCGTTCCAATGGCAAGGGCAGCCCCAACCATCCCAGCCCCACACATCCCCATACCGCATTGAATCGCCACTGTCCCTGCTTTGCACGCGAACTCAAAATCAGCCGCAGTTAAGTGGGGCGTTGCACCAATAGCCTCGGCAACAATCGTCGCGGTTGGTTTCACAGCATATGGGTGGGATTCCGAGCCAACAAACACAGCACCAATACTGCCAGCGTCAATTCCGGAATGGAACAGCGCTCTTCTCCCGGCTTCAACAGCAATTGTTGCTGCGTCCTCATCCAGGTACGGAACACTTTTTTCCAGAATCCCCAGCCCTTTCTCAACCCGCTCCTTATCTTCACCCCAGATCCTGGCTATCTCTCCTGATTTTATGCGATATCTTGGAATGTGTATTCCATAACCACTTATCCCCAACATACAATCCCTCAGATGTTATTTAGGTCATTTTTTATGGATGCCAAATCCTTCCTTGTTGCTATCACAGGTATTCCTTCCTTCTGCGCTATCTTTATGCCCAACCTGTCAACATTGGTGATGCCATGGAGCACGATAACGCTTGGTTTCATCGGAGTCACCCGTATGACCACCATCGGAGATCTCCCTGTGCTCACTTTGGTGAATATGAACGCCCTCTCAGACATCGTTCCATAAAGCTTTGGGAAGTCCTCATACGGAAGGTCCAATATGACTTTTATGCTATCTATGAGAGTGTATCCGTATATCTTCTTCTCAGGGAGAAGCCTTCCGTTCACCACAACCTTTCCATTTATTATTTTCGAGAACTCAGTTCCTGTTATGCTTGCCGAGAACTCCTTTACTTCGAAGTAATTGTCCTTTGGTTCACTGTCTGTGAACCTCCTTACAGTCATCCCACCAGTCCTTATGTCTATTGCTATGAGCGCTTCAACAAACCTACGGATAACCCCAATCCCCGGGGACTTCCTTCTGTCGCCCTCATAATCGCTTATAGTGGAAGTCCCAATCTTGAGATACCTCCCAAGTTCGGCTTGAGTTATGCCGAATATCTCCCTCCACTTCTTCATAGTCGCGCCAGGGTTATCTGACAGCGATATTTCTCCAGCCATCTTTAATTTGAGTCTTTCCATCATCACACCGATGAGGAGATTTATATATGCAATACTTTTTAAATATTACGAACATCAATTCGACGATAAGCGAAATAATCCGGGGAATCTCTAGGAGATTGCTTCCTCCAAACTAAGCACATTTCCATTCTTATCTAGGGTGACGGTCATACCCCAGAAGAGAGCAGGCGTTTCCGAGTCTCCATCTTCAGTATACGTCCAACTCACGACCCATACATCATAATAATCCATGTAGCTCTCTTCAAAGTTCGCTTCCCCTATTGCGTTTGGGAAATCGTCGAGAGACATTTGGACCCTTTCGGTTCCAGGGAACGTATGGGACGCTATTAGCGCCTCTTCAGGGAAGACGATGATGCACTTAGGGACGTTCATGCATATCTGACAGTTTTTTGTTATATGCTCTGGAGGCCTGGTGGCAAATTGCATGGCAGGGTAGTCATAGTACAAGTGTATCCTCTCCGGGCATTGGGAATTCGGATTGAGGGTCGCTTTCACCTTCATCTTCCAGCTGTTGTTTGTGTAATTGCTGGAGGTCACCGTTATCTCTGCTTCTGGATATTTGCTCGTTGCGTCATTTATCACGAAATTGCGCGCATCGTATTCTGTCGTCTGGTTTGGTTTGTTTGCAATATACCATAGAAGCACTATGCCTATAACAACGAGCCCTATGACAACGAGTTGTCTGTCCTCCATGTTTTCCCTTGGCATCGCCTAATATAAAAACATGACGTTGTAACACAACCAGGCCATAGGCTTTTTCTTCGGAGTGCTTGCCCAGCCCAAACCCCCACCCATGTCTGGCATCCACCTCCGAGTTTCTGATTCGGGAAAAAGACCATTCGAATTTTGGCCCGAATCGGTCGGGCCAGCTCTTGGGTGCCAGAGCCGCATCGGGGGCGGCTGCCACCTGTTACCGATGTAAGCGCTTTTTAATCTATCTACAGCCTATACAACAACATGCGAGCATTATTACTACTTGCAGTACTGCTTTTCGGTTGCTCCCAACAGAGCGTAATAGAGCTCGAAGGAGTTGAGGTGCATGATTACGCGGGGAAGGAGCTCTCCTCAGTAAACGATTTCAGGGAGAACTCAATAAAGGGCCCCCAATACATCAACATAAGCGATTACACCCTCGAAATTACGGGCCTTGTTGAGAATCAAAAATCCATTACATATGAACAGGTTCTCTCACACCAACATTACTCAAAAATAGTTACGCTCTACTGTGTTGAGGGTTGGGATGTGACGATCCTATGGGAAGGGGTGCTTGTTAAGGATTTGCTTGATGAGGTGAAAGTGAAACAGGAAGCGAACACCGTGATATTCTATGCTTACGATGGCTACTCTACTTCACACCCACTCGAATACATAAACAACAATGACATCCTGCTCGCATACAGGATGAACAACGTGACTCTCCCACCAGAGCGAGGGTTCCCATTCCAATTGGTGGCAGAGGATAAGTGGGGCTACAAATGGATAAAATGGATTACTAGAATCGAGCTCTCAGATAATCCAGACTACAGGGGATTCTGGGAAAAGAGAGGATACAATAACGATGGTTCGATCAATGGGCCAAAGTTCGAATAACCGAATATTATCAATAGTAATTTAAAACTTATTCTAGAAAAGAACAAAGCATGTTACTATCCTCAAAGGCTAATCTTGTGAAAGCAGGGGTAATACTCCTTGTATTGGTTTTCCTTCTACAGATACTTGGAATGCAAGGGGGCTCCAATACTCAAATCGATACTGGCCCGGATGACCAGCCAGGGGAAAGCACAGTTCTCGGGATAGCTTTTGCGAACGCAACAGTGACTTCTTACGGCGGGGCTCTTGGCGCGTCCATATCCGTTGGGGGGACCCATCCAGACCTGTCTGATGTAGTGGCTCGCATGAAGGAAGAGGGCATTGTGGAATACACCTCCCCAAGACAAAATGGAATGGTTCTGAACCTAGCCAGAGACGCAGACATCTCGGTCGTGGTAAAACGGCTCTCAAACATGAACCTCACCCTAGTATCGATAGCCGAACTATCCTTTTCAGAACCCGTGAATTTCTCCACCAGCTCAGGGCCGATAGAGATTTCAGTACGGGCCATCCGCATAGAACTGGACCCATCAATTCCCATTGGTTATACCCTAGGTCTCAAAATCACCGCTGCCATATATGACGGGAAGATTTACGGGGGAAAATACGATATAATCCCGCTAAAGGCCAGGTTCCTCCTGAGGGGAGAAGTGTCAGAGCTGTTCCGGGAATGCACTGCAATAGGGGTTCTAGACTGGAATAAAAGAAGCTTCGATAGAAATGCTACAGAACAATATCTATCCCAGGATTTTGATGATGTAATCATATCGTCCATACTCAACAATACTGTTTCCTTCAGCAGGGAGATCGCCCCGGAGCTTGTTGAAGAGATTGGGGATGCCAACATTACCCATATCCTGAATATCGGCACAGCGGGAATGCTCATACAATCTAATTTCACAGATGCTGGGCAACTTGAGTCTGAAATGTCTCCCTTCTTGGAATCAGAAAACATCACACTATCGTACCCTCTATCATACATCCGAATAGATTTTCGTACAGATGAGCACCCGGAGGAATTCTTAAACTCCTCCCTGGATGCCATTCAGTTCTTCATCTACAGGAACATGACAGTGCGCATAAATGAGAACGTCTATGATGCCCAGGGCGCTGAGTACAAGGTGCTTAGCAGGGATTATACTTCGATTCTCGAATACGCCAATGAGACCGGGATAATGCGCATAATCACAGTAGAGGCCCAAGTCATAGGGAATGTGATATACAATTACACTGTTATCGAATAGTGGTTTTGAGTGAACTTGGGCTCTGAACCCCCACTTAACGAGGCCCCCCCATAGAAAGAGTTAAAAACCAACTAACCAAACTTCTAATTAGACTATTACTTGGTGGAAGGTGAACCTATGAAGAATATTGTTGTTTTTCAGGAGATAGATAAAGATTCTGTAGCGATTGTAGGGGGGAAGGGAGCAAACCTAGGTGAGATGACAGGGGCTGGCTTCCCAGTGCCCCCAGGCTTCGCGACAACAAGTGATGCCTACTTCAAATTCATAACGGAGAATGGGATTGATGAAGTCATAAGGAACGCTGTAGAGGGGCTTGATATTACGGATACGAAAAAGCTTAGCGAGGCATCCGAGCAGATAAAGAAGGCGATAATGGACGGCCAAATACCGCGTGATATCTCCGATGATATAACGAAGGCGTACAACGACCTCTGTGGGGCGACGATACCTACCGCAGCCCAAGAAACCTATGTTGCAGTGAGGAGTTCTGCAACTGCAGAGGATCTCCCAGAAGCGAGCTTTGCAGGTCAGCAGGAGACATACCTGAACATAAAGGGCAGTGAGGCAGTTGTGAACGCAGTCAAAATGTGCTGGGCGTCGCTATTCGGTGCAAGGGCGATATTCTACAGGCAGGAGCAGGGTTTTGACCACATGAAAGTCGGCCTTTCAGCAGTTGTCCAGAAGATGATTCAATCAGAACGCTCCGGAGTAATGTTCAGCGTGGATCCCATAACTAACGATACATCCAAACTTGTCATAGAGGCAGCCTATGGCCTTGGGGAAGTCGTTGTATCTGGCTCTGTGACCCCAGACAGGTATGTTGTGCGCAAGAGCGATATAACAATCCTGGAGAAGAACGTTGCTCGGCAGGACTGGATGCTCACTAAGCTTGATAAGGGAACCGAGAAGGTTAACATAAAGGAAGAATTCAAGGAGAAGCAGAAGCTCACGGATGAGGAGATCGTGGAGCTGGCAACAATGGGGAAGAAAGTTGAAGGCCACTATGGAAAACCACAGGATATGGAGTGGGCGTATTCAGAGGGAGAGCTTTACCTAGTACAAAGCCGCCCAATAACAACGCTGAAGAAGGAGTTCAAGATAGAGAAGAAGGAGGCTGTCCAGGAGACGAAGCCGAAGAGAGGGGGTGCAAATATGGGGGACACAGTCAAGCCTGACGAGGCGAAGGTTCTTGTGCATGGCCTTGGTGCAAGTCCCGGAATAGGCATCGGTCCTGTGAAATTCGTACCGACACCAGATAAGCTTGATATCCTGAATGAGGGGGACGTGCTTGTAACAGACATGACCACACCTGATTTCGTTCCAGCAATGAAGAAAGCAGCTGCAATAGTCACAAATGCAGGGGGCGCGACATGCCATGCAGCTACAGTCTCACGCGAGCTTGGAGTTCCATGCATTGTGGGGACAAAGACCGGAACAAGTGTCCTGAAGGATGGAATGATAATCACAGTTGATGCTATAAGAGGCGTTGTTTACGAGGGCAATGTGGAGTTTGAGGAGGACGAGATCCATGAAGAGCCAGGCGAACGCCAGATGATAGAATACACGCCAGTAACAGGAACGAAGATATACGTGAACCTTGCCGAGGTGGAGCTCGCCGAGAAGGTGGCGAAACACCCATGCGACGGGGTAGGCCTGCTACGTGCGGAGTTCATGGTTGCTGCCATAGGCGAACACCCACGCAAGCTACTTGAGGAGAACAGAGGCAACGAGCTCACCGAAAAGCTCGCCGCTGGGATGAGGCGCATCTGCGTTGCCATGTACCCGAGGCCAGTGGTATACAGGGCCACCGATTTCAAGACCAATGAATACAGGAACCTGAAGGGCGGGGACAAATACGAGCCGAAAGAGGCAAACCCAATGATCGGTTTCAGGGGATGCTCGCGCTATGTGGCAGATCCAGAGGTATTCAAGCTGGAACTAGCTGCGATAAAGAAGGTGCGAGAAGAATACAAGCTCAAGAACCTGTGGCTCATGATACCATTTGTTAGGACACTTGGGGAATTCAAGGCAGTGAAGGAGTTGATAAGGTCAGAGGGACTGATACAGACACGCGACTTCAAGCTTTGGATAATGTGCGAGGTCCCAAGCACAGTGTTCCTCATAGACCAGTTCTGCGAGCTTGGAATCGACGGGGTTTCAATAGGTTCAAATGATTTGACACAACTCATACTTGGGATAGACAGGGACAGCGAGACCCTTGCTGAAAGTTTCGATGAGAGGAACTCTGCAGTCCTTACAGCCATAAGACACGTGGTCAAGAGGTGCAGGGCGCATGGGGTGACAGTTTCACTCTGTGGCCAGGCCCCATCCGTATACCCGGAATTTGCGGAGAAGCTCGTCGAGTTCGGTGTGACCAGCATGAGCGTCAACCCAGATGCAATAGAGAGGGCGAGAAAGATCGTTGCAAGCGCAGAGCAGAAATTAATCCTAAAGAGGCTTTCTGCACCGTATGATGAGGAGCAGCCATCACTCGAATACGAGAACCTGCATAAGCAGTGAGTAGGACTCGACTACGAGCACCTCACGCATATAGTAAGGAGCAGCCATCAGCAGTGAGTAGGGGGACTCAACCCCCCCAGCTCGGGTCACTGTTTTCATCAAGCATGTGAACCACCGTCTTCGCAAGGATTAAATCGTCACTCTTCAGCAGTGTCAAAACCCCTATTTAAAGGTAACCAGATAAAGAATAATCATGAGGATTCTCCTTCAATTTCCAGAGGGACTCAAGAGGCTGGCACTCGAAGAGGCAGGAAGGCTTGAGAGGAAAGGTAACGAGGTCTTTATCTCATCATCCCCATGTTTTGGTGCGTGCGATATTGCCCTAGATGAAGCCCGTGCAATCAGAGCAAAGAAAATAATCCATTGGGGCCATTCTGATTTCGGAGTGAAGGCAGGGATTCCTGTAGAGTATGTGGAGTATCCGATTCCTGTTGATTTGAAAAGGGTGCTCCCAAAGGTACTTCTGAAATTAAGGGAGTTTGGGAGAGTTGGTCTGGTTACCACTGTCCAGCACATACCCCAACTCAAAGACCTAAGGAGAGAACTGCAAAAACACGGAAAAACGGTTTTGGTTTCAAAGGGAACGCGCACGAAATACCCCGGGCAGATTCTCGGATGCGATGTTGGGGCGGCGAAGAGTATAGACGACAGGGTGGACTGTTTCCTGTACCTCGGGGGAGGATTCTTTCATCCACTCATGGATGTGGAGAGCCCAGTACTCAAGGCGGACCCGTTCTCAGGTGAAGTGAAGTGGATGGATGATGGGATAAGACAGGCGAGAAGGAGAAGAAAGGGTGCTATGGCAGCATTGATATCTGCAAAGAATGTGGGCATACTCATAAGTACAAAGACAGGCCAAAAGGACATTCGTTGTTCTTTAGCGGTGAAAAGGAGGCTAGAGCGGACTGACAAGCGATGTGTCCTTCTCGTTTCCAATTTCGTCGACTTTGCCTCTCTTACGAATTTCGGTAAGCTTGATTGTTACGTGAACACCGCATGCCCCAGGCTTTCAGACGATTACGAGCTCGCTGGGAAACGCATTATAAATTATCGCGACGCAATGATTGTTGCAAAAATTCTTGAGGGGAAACGATGATAGATGACATAATAATGAAGCATGCATTGAAGAACACCCAAGCGCACGGGAAGGCCAGCCCAAAAGCAGTCGTTGGCAAGGTCATTGCAGAACATCCTGATTGCAAGAAGGACATGAAAGGTACGATGAAGAAGATAGCTACGATAGTCGAGAAAGTGAATTCAATGTCCCCAGAACAGATTGAGAAGGAGATTTCGAACTATACATTTACTACGAAGAAAAAAGTTGAAAAGGGTTTGAAACTTGAGGGCGCAGAACATGGAAAGGTTATAACGCGTTTCCCCCCAGAACCAAGCGGCTATCCCCACATAGGCCATGCAAAGGCGGCATATCTGGACATGACCGCAGCTAGAAAGTACGATGGAAAATTCATACTACGCTTCGATGATACGAATCCAGAGGCGGAATCTCAGGAATATGTCGACGCCATAAAGGACGCGCTTGGGTGGCTCGCTATAGACTGGGACGTTGAAGAATATGCATCCGACAGCCTCCAGAAACTCTATGGTTATGCTGAACGGATGATTGCGGAGGGGAATGCGTACGTCTGTACATGTACACCTGAACAGATACGCTCAAACCGCTCAAATACAAAAGAGTGCCAGTGCAGGTCTATTGCCTATGATGAAGGGGCGAGTCACTGGAAATCAATGCTTGATGGGACTGTCAAGAGAGGTGAAGCCATCGTGCGTTTCTCAGGGAATATGACTTCCTTGAATACTGCAATGCGCGACCCAACGCTCTTTAGGATAATCAACTCACCCCATTACCGGCAAGGGAACAAGTACAGGGTTTGGCCGTCATATGATTTTGCGGCCCCAATACTCGATTCTCTTAGCGGAGTTACACATGCAATGAGAACAAAGGAGTATGAATTAAGGGATGAGGTCTACAACGAAATACTCGATTCCTTGGGCCTTAGGAAACCTAAGATAGTTGAGTTTTCTCGCCTTTCAATAAGGGGACTTCCAGTCAGCAAGCGTCTTCTCAAGCCATTGATAGCAAAGAAGTTGGTCAGCGGTTGGGATGACCCGCGCTTGCCCACCATCACCGCACTAAAAAGAAGAGGTATACGGCCAGAGGCAATAAAGCGATTCGTTTTGCGGTTCGGATTAGGAAAAACAGAGAGCAATCCGACAATCGAGGCACTTCTCGTAGACAATAAGAAGATTTTAGACCCCGTGGCAGAGCGTTACTTCTTTGTTTTATCTCCTGTTAAACTCACTGTTAGGTCAGCACCAAAAATAAAAGCAGAACTGAAAAAGCATCCGGACAAAGAACTCGGAAAAAGAGAGATGAATACAGCTGGAGAGTTTTTCATATCCTCAAAGGATGCGGACTCTCTCAAACAGGGCGAACAATTCAGGCTCAAAGACCTATATAATGTAAAACTTATCCAAAAAGCCGAAGAATTAGTGGGAGAGTTTGTTGGGAAAGAAGTAGGTCCTGGTCCTAAAATACAGTGGGTCACTACAGATTATCTGGAGGCGACAGTGTTAGTGCCTGATGAGCTTGTTGATTCTCAGGGAAAAGTGCTTGAGCATTCCCTCAGGATCGATAGGGGCTATTGCGAGCCCTCATGTGCAGACATCCCCGAGGGGCATGTGATACAATTCGAGCGATACGGGTTCTGCAGACTCGACAAAAAGGTAGGCCTGCAGTTCATCTACACGAACCCTTAGCAGGGTTTACTCACGTTCCTATATCTCGTGACAGTCCTGTTCTTCACAACATCCTCATACCCGACTATCTGCTCAGAGCATAGAACCTCGGTAACGTTCTCAATCCACCCAATAGGAAGGCATTCCTGTTTGGTAACGGTCCTGTTCTTCCATACATCCACACACTCTGTTCTCCTAGGGATGGATATGATTCGATAATTGCAGGTTATATTGTCTTCAAGCGACTCGAGCTTGATGCTCCATTCAAATGTTCCAGACTTCCCTGAAGAGAGATCCTTGCTTATCCCGTCAAGTTCGAGATATGAGCCATTGGTGACATTTGCATTCATCCCAAACGTCCATTCCCCCCGTTCACTATCTACATTGGTTATCTTGAAGCTGCATTCATAATGGCCCCTTAAGCATATGGGATCCCAATTTACATCTGGCGTATATGTGGCGTCACATATCTTTGTCTGTATTATCGAATAGGGGGTATATTTCATCTGTTTCTCAATGCACTCTTCTTCAGTATAGCTTTCATTATACGTGAAATTACTGCATGAGTAATCAGTCATATTCACGCTGTGGGTCATATTCCTGCAGTATTCCTCAATGAGCGGTACTGTTTCATTGTAGTACTCCACAGCGCCGTATGGTTCCACCTCAATGCACTCTTCTACAAGGCACCCGAAAGCGAGCATAAACCAAACAAGTACCACAAGACTAGATTTCATGAAGTCCTTATCTATCGTTTCTCTTAAATTTGTTCCGGTTCTGCCAAGACCTCCACACGCCTGCCACCATCAAACTTTTAAACAATCATTGAAATATCAAAATATGACAAAGCATGCCGGAAAACCTAGGAAAACAAAACAGGAGACAATCGAAAACGATGAGTCCCAGAATGAAATAGATTGGGCCGCATTCTTTGCTCCGAACACTGAAAAGGTCATAAGGGCATTCTTGATATTACTCATAACCGTTTCGGTCTTTGCGTTCCTTGTGATATCCAAGGGTATAAGTTCCTCAAGTGTTTCCATCACTATCCCAGATATAAAGTCCATCGGCCTAGTCGCATCTTGCTATCTCTTTTCTTGTTATACTGTAGTAAGGAAGATAAACATCCTAAAGACAGCCCTGATAATACTCATCCCAGAATTGCTTATAATCCTCTATCTAATTAGCAGACTCTGATTTTAGGACAGTGGTAATCACTGAAAACGAGCCGGGAAGTTTGCCCCGTCCTCTCCTGTATGCCTCACTCACTATCCTAATATTTTTCTTATCCACAAATACAGAAAACAGTGTCTGGTTTTTCCATATGCGCGCAGCTCGGTCAGTTGGTTTTCCATATGCCTTCCTCATGCCTTTCTGAAGCCTATCAGCCCCAGCTCCTGAGATCATCTTGTTCTCCCTAATGACGTTGTGCGGGTAGACCAATATGCCCAGGCTGTAGTTACCAGCAATCAGCTTCTCAAGATGCTTGTTCGTAGACTGTCTGGCTGATTCTATAGCATTATCCCTAATCTGGATTGCATACTTTGCAACCAGATCCATACGGAGTTCATAATCACCCTTGGTTCCCATAGAGAACACATTCAAGCTGCTGTGTGGAAGGGCTTTAACAAATGATTTTCTAGGTCTCCTCTTGGAATATCTTGCCCACGGAACCTTATCAACGCCCCTACATGTCCTTGCCGGCCTTAATCCCATTAATAACACCTCAGATAACAAAAGCGTAGGCTAATTGATATAATCAACATTTTATAAATCTTCCTCATTTATTGTGCACTCCGCAAGAGAATGACAGGGTAGGAAATCAAAACAATATTTAAAAATATTAGTTGCACAAAAACATATGGGGTGAATTTATGGCACCAATTTGTCCGCATTGCGAAAAGAATATTTCAGTTGAGACAATGAAGATAAACAAGCCAAGGGCGACGTTTGTACTTAGGAATACCGAGATGGCCTATTGCCCACACTGCAAGAAGGTTCTCGGAATATTCTCTCATGTGATATAGTGAAGAAGACGTGGACGACGTTACAGTGGAGTCGCTTGAAGGTCTCGTGCATGAGTTAGGCGCACCAGTTTAAAGGGTCTTCTCATTATCTGAGAGTGGTCTTGAGGAACCGGCTTCACAGAATGCGTCCGTAACATCTTCTCCTTATGAGATATACAAACGATACGGTGACGCATGGACTGCCGCATGGGGGTATGTTGCCCATCTCCTATCCAATGCCGACCTTCATGCAATCTACTTGTTTCTTGATGGGAGTAGTGGGAACATGGGCGAAGTCCTTACCTCCTTCAGGTTACCGAATATGAAGTGCAGGTTTACAATCTATTTCCCCTAGTTCTTTAGCCACAATGTTAAGCATCACCTATGATTAAAAACCTTAATGTAGTTACCTATCCATGGCCCGTGTTTCGATTTCGAGGGGGAAAGATATTGACAAGACTGTCCGCGACGCACTTTCTCTTTTGGGGGGCATACGGGGGTTTGTGAGAGAAGGCGATGTTGTATTCATAAAGCCGAATATAGTCGCCCAGTTCTTTCCAGCGACGACCAAACCTGAGGTTGTTCGTTCGATAATCGAATTATGCATTGAAGCCAACGCAAAAAAGGTCTATGTTGGCGAGAACCCAATGTGCCAAATAACATCTCATGAAATCTTTGAGACCACAGGCCTAAAAGAGTATTATGAATCCTATGGGGCAAAGGTGTTGCTCCTTGATAATGAGGAGTATGTTAATTTCAATGTCCCTGGCGGGAAGGTCTACAAGCGGATTAAGCTCCCAAAAGTACTGATGGAATCCGACGTTTATATATCTGTTCCAAAAATGAAGACGCATTGCATCACTAAAGTTACGCTTGCGATAAAGAATGCTCATGGGCTCCTAAGGGACGTGGACAAGGGAAAGCATCACTGTTTTGAGCTCGAGCAGAAACTCGTGGATATAAATAAGGCCCGCTCCCCGAATCTTGTTGTAATGGACGCATTCTCTGCCATGGAGGGGTTTGGCCCAACTTTTGGAACTGCAAAAAAGATGAACCTCGCGCTCGCGTCAGATAATATCGTTTCAATCGACTCAGTTGCATCTCGGATAATGGGTTATAGCCCAATGTCGATAGGTACGACGAAAATAGCTGCAAATGACGGACTCGGCGAGCCAAATCCGATTGTCCTCGGAATCCCAATAGAAAAAGTCAAGAGGAGATTCAAGCCAGGAACATTTACGATACCAAAAAGGATTGGTGGCGCAAGGTTTGTTGGCGGTAAGACCGATTCGGGGTATGTTGGGATGCTGAAGCTCGGCCTTGGTCTGTTCTTTGGGTTTTCAAAATCATTTTCAGAGGAGTTTGGGAACATCAAAGGGCTCACAATAGTGTATGGGTATGTGCAGGAAGGAATCCAGGATGATAAGGTCCTCCTTTATGGAGACGACGCCATGAGAACAAAAGTGAAAGCGAGGCGTATTCTTAAGATGAAAGGCCATCCTCCGACAAATTGGATCACGCTTATGAAATGGATAACGAGCGAATGTAATCTCGACGTCCTTGATTATTTCATCAACTCCCTTTGGAGCGCCCACGAGCACCGTGGAGGGAAATAATGGAGAAGAGTGAGTTCACAAAACGAGTCCAGCAGGAATATTGGGGATGGAGGTCCTTCGTTACAGGGGACAGCGAATCTGTCGAAGTCCCATTTTTCCCAATAGCGTCCTTCGATAAGGCAATACTCTCTGAGTTTGTCTCGGAATTAATCTCCCAGACAATCGCCCCAGATTTCAATATGCTCTCAGTCATCACTCAACGGAAGAAACCACTATTTATGTTGGTTGAGAGGGTAAAGGGCGGGAGGTTCGTTTCAATCGAGGTCATCAACCCGATTCCTATTTCGGAGGCAAAGGAGAAATACAAGGCCTCTCTGGTAAAATCTGTTGAACGTTCTGTTCTGGAAAAGGCATTCTCCCTACAGGACAGATATAAGAACACGCTGGATAAGCGGACATATGTGCTTGAACTGACAGTATTGTTGACAAACGCACTTAAGAAGAAAACACTTGTCTTCTCCCCAACCCCTAGAATCATAAAATCGCTCCTAAGGGCAATTCGAAACGTTCGAGTCGACATCACCTTACTAACAGGCCTCCGGGACTACATTGCCTCAATCGAGATAGTCTCTGGGAAGCGCTCGATGTTGCTGAATCTCGGGACCCCGCTGCGAATAGTCATCAAGAAGGATTATCTTCTCAAATTGATACGCGATATTGAGGAAATAAGAGATCTCCAAGGGTTGATGGATATTTCGCTTAACTGGCTGGCAGACGGATTCAAGGATTATCTCGTGCGAGTTGAGCCAGCTTCGTTCATATGGCGCGGCGTAGGGATATTAGTGAAACACGATGCCGAACGGGTGGCAAGAAAGACAAAATTCATGTTATCAATGCTTGCAGACCCCCTCAACATGCTGATAATGATTGACAAAGATGCATATATGCTCGTGTTCAAAAACGGCGTTATATCATCCATAGGGAGTGTTGAATCTAAGGATGGGGATCTCAGGAAGACATGGCTTGAACTCTCCAGAAACTACGGGTTCGTTCACCTTGCATTCAAATCAAATCCAACTGTATTGGAACGGGCGTTTTCTAGGTTAAATCTAAACGCTCTGTTTAAGAAGGAGGTAGTTGAGTTCTATCCGAAGAATGAGTTCGTCGCCCATCTGAACGATCTCGGAGTACTGAAGATGCTTCTAAGGCTTGTTTATCCATTCATCAAGCATTAGCAGTTCTCAATATACCCAATACATTCTGTGTCAGTAATGTTCCCATCACCTTCGACATATGTGACGTTGTTTATTTCCCTGCATGTATTGATGGCCATTTTATACGACGTCTCCTTTACCTTGCACGCCACGTATAGTAAGCATGAACGACCATAGTAGTTTTTTCCATCGTCATCAACAAACGGTGTTTGATGTTTGCACTGTTCGATTGCTTCGGAATTATCGAGTTTGGCAACATCAACGATGTTTTTGATGTCGCTTGTTTCACCACTCCCCCGCGTCAGAAGTAACAGTATTGCTACGATTGAAATCAGACAACACACAACCGCTATTCTGTTCATATCCTATCTCCATATGACCATATTCAGGTTTATTACATCTCTCATGAAACCAGACAGTATTCCCATCCTACGTATCGCTATCAGATCAGAGTATCCATGTGGCTCCTCTCCATACACCAGCGGCTCTCCGACCAAGTTAATGTGTGGCTGGAGTTTATCTGACGGTCCAGTCACAGTTCCACTTACATCATCAATATAATAGACCCTCCCAGCCCCATACTCCCACCAACAGATTTTTGAGAGTCCGCCAATAGTCTCTGCGATTGTGTGCAGCTCCGGGGCCGCATCATCTATGGCATATGCATACCGCTTGCCTGTAGTGAATGTTATCTTATCGCCACCTGAGACGTTTAGGAGAATTGGTCCGGCCCCAATAACAAACGCAGTAGTATCTGCATCGCCTGAGAAATTGATTCCAAATGCCTCCACAAGGGGCGTTTCAGTGGAAGCGGTCCTATCCGTATAAATCAATATTCCGCCCATCCTCACAAATTCCATAAGGCCGCTTATGTTTACGTTAGCGTCACCAGTATTCAGTCCA
>JBDRKD010000036.1:0-3169 GCA_043814255.1 Microcaldota archaeon | reverse complement strand
AAAAAAGATCTTATCATTCGAGGAGGCGCAAACATATATCCCCGTGAGATCGAGGAGGTCCTTTACACATATTCAAAAGTCGCAGAAACAGCGGTTATTGGTGTTCCTAGCGAGTTATTCGGGGAAGAGGTCAAGGCATATATTGTTGTTGTACCTGGAGAGTCGGCGACTGAGGAAGAGATAAGGGGGTATTGTTCCTCCAAACTGGCTGGGTATAAAGTGCCCAAATATGTGGAGGTTGTAAATGAAATTCCTAAAAGCAAAGCAACAGATAAAATATTAAAACGCGATCTGAGAAAAGACTTGAACTCTAGACAAACGAAGCAGCGTTGATAACTCTTTAGAATTAAAAGTATTTTTATAAGACCGTGCACATTAAGGGGGTAAAAAAATGAAACCATCGACGGAAGAGTTTGAATGCAAAGCGAGATTAGCTCCTGAAGCGTATACTGTTTCGGGCATACCTATAAAGATAGTGTATGATCAAAATGATTTGAAGGATTTCACATACGAACAGGATATCGGAAGTCCTGGTGAATTTCCGTTTACTAGGGGGGTATATCCTTGCATGTACAGAGAGCAGTTTTGGACTATGCGACAGGTTATGGGTATCGGAACAGGACGAGACTCAAGGGAAAGAATTCGTTACCTTCTAGAAATGGGGCAAACAGGCATAGCTATTGTTCCCGATGTGGCAACGACTTGGGGTCTTGATAGTGACAATCCGAGGTCTGAAGGGGAGGTGGGAAGGCTGGGTGTAGCCTTGTCTTCTTTGCAGGATATGGAAGATCTGTTTAAGGATATACCATTGGATAAAATCACTATCTCGCTAGTGACATCAGGCAATGCTTGTTATATAATGGCTATGTACATTGCCTTGGCGAAGAAAAAGGGAATTCCATTGGAAAGCCTTATCGGTAGTGTTCAGAATGACGTACTTAGAGAGTTTTATGCTCGCGGAATGTGGATCATCTTGCCACTTGAGGCCTCTCTCAAGTTATGTGTGGATATCATAGAGTTCTGTACCAAAAACGTGCCGAGATGGAATGTAAATACTATTGCCGGTTATCAAACTAGAGAATCGGGGGCAAACGCGGTTCAAGAAGTTGCGTTTCTGTTAGCTGATAGCATGGCTTATATCGAGGCATGCATCAATAGAGGGATGAATATAGATGAATTTGCTCTGCGGTTTTCCTTCTATATGAGTTCACATACTTATTTGTTTGAGGAGGTTGCAAAATTTAGAGCGGCGAGGCGCATGTACGCTAAGATAATGAAAGAGAAATACGGGGCCAGGGATTCGAGATCTTTGCGCTTTCGTTTCCATGTTCAGACTGCAGCCAATACCTTAACAGCTCAACAGCCTCTGAACAATTCAGTAAGAGTGACCCTCCAGGCTTTGGCAGCTGTGCTAGGAGGGGCGCAGTCGCTCCATACAAATGCGATAGATGAAGCTTATGCGACACCAAGAGAAGAAAGCGCTCGCAATGCTCTTAGGGTTCAGCAAATTATAGCCTATGAAAGTGGTGCTGGAGATACTGTTGATCCTCTAGCGGGATCATATTTCGTAGAGGCTTTAACTAACAAGATAGAGGAGGAAGCATGGAGGTTGATAGAAGACATTGAAAAGCAGGGAGAGACGATGTTAGATGCGGTCCTCAACTGTATAAAAAGAGGGTATTTTGCAAATCAGATAAAAGAGGAGTTCTATGGGTACCAAAAGGATATTGAATCAGGAAAGAGGGTTGTGGTCGGGGTGAACAGATTCCAGGTGGAAGAAGATTTGGACATTCCCGTTTTAGAATACAGCCAGGAGTGGGCTGAAGAGCAGCAGAAGTCTTTGCGAAGGATGAGAGAAGAAAGGAAAAATGATGCTGTTGAGGCAAGTATCAATCGAATAAAGGCTGAAGCGCAAAAAGGGGTAAATCTTATTCCAGCGTTGATCGAGGCAGCTGGGAATTACGTTACGATGGGGGAAGTATTTGATGCTCTAAGAGATGTGTATGGCTCGTATAATCCAACAGGAGCATTCTAGAATTAAGAGGGGAATATGGCGGAGAGAAAAATAAGGGTCCTTATGTCAAAGGCAGGGCTGGATTATCATGATAGGGGTCTCATGCTTGTGTCAAAAGCCTTAGCAGACGCTGGGATGGAAGTCATTTACCTTGATGCAGGTCAGATGCCAGAGCAAATCGTCGAAACAGCCATTCAGGAGGATGTTGACGTTGTCGGAATTAGCTCTATGACAGCAGCGTACAGAGAACATATGGGAAAAATGACAAGTCTCTTAAGGCGGGCTGAAGCTAAAGATATACTCGTCATACTAGGCGGTATTATTCAAAAGAGGGACGTCGCGGAGTTAAGGGAAATGGGGGTAGCACAGGTATTTGGCCCCGGTTCACGGCTAGCGGAGATCGTGAGCTTTGTTCGGAAGAATGCGCCAGTGGCTCTAGATCGCTGAACCAAGAGTGAAGGCAGTGTCTGAATTCTGACTTCCTTACCCAGAGAGGCTGGACTATGGTTCGAGCTTTTAAAAGACAAAGATATATGTGTCGCTCCCGTCTATAGCTTCGATGAGGTTTTTTCCTGTGATCAAATCATTCAGCGGAACAATGTCTTAGAGAAGGACCATCCCAGTTTTGGTAAAGTCAGGCAAATCGGGACCTCTATAAAGCTTTCAAGCACACCTGGAAAGTGGAGAACTTTTTCTCCTCTCTATGGTGAGAATACGGATAGCATTTTGGATGATCTGGGCTACCGGGAAGAGGAAATCCGAACCCTGCGTGAAAAAGGAGCTATTGCCTAAACTTTCCATGTTGGTCGCACTGTAGCGTTTGTGTTTGATTTTGTGTGCTTGGCAATAAAACCAAGGTTTTTCGCACCCTGAGGCTCACTCTATTTGGAGGTAAAAAAAGCGAAAAGGGTTCAAAGATCATATTCGCGTTAGCCAGCGCATCTCCCTTATTAGAAAACGCCCATTTCCAAATTATGAAGGGTACTGTAGCCTGGTGATGGGAAATAAACGTACCAACAAGGCCGATGTAGTTAAAGAATCCTAGGTGTCGCGTATTATGGTAAAGGAACATTCGCGCGGATTAGGGATGGCAATCTTGTTGGGAGGGTGTACGTTTTTTATGGCCTCTGATGACAGCATGCGGAGGCAAAGGTC
>JBDRKD010000035.1:0-11468 GCA_043814255.1 Microcaldota archaeon | reverse complement strand
GTAACCTGCTGCAATCGAAAACAATGTGAATGCAATCATCCCGATTATGGTGCCGAACGCAGGGTCTGTAAAAGAGACCCAGGGGGGAGAATTGTATATTACGGCATACCGCATCGCTATGACGAAATGGCTCATCGGATTTGCATGGAGTATTATCCTGTATTGTTCAGGGAGTATTGTTGCAGGGTAGATTATGGGTGTTGCGTAAAAGCCTACTTGGAGGATGATTGTCCATATGTTCTCAATGTCTCTGAAATATACATATATTGAGCTCAACGCAAGGGAAACGCCATAGATGAATATGAATTGAAGGGCGAGTAGGAACGGGAGGAGGAGGAGCCATGGGCCAATGGGAGCCCCAAGAAACGCAACAACGACCACGAGCACTGCAAACTCAAGCAGCGAAGTGATTAGGGAGAAAAGACAGAAACTAAAAACAAGGATGTGTCTTGGGAAATAAACTTTTTTTAGGAGATTTGCATTTGAGACAATTGATTTCAGCGAACCGGCTGTTGAGGCGAAGAAGCGCCATGTGATTATGCCCGTAAGCAGGTATGCGGGATAATTTGGTATCTGGAATCTAAATATGTTCATAAAGACGAATATGAGAACTGCAAACATCGCCAATGGGCCTATGAGGGACCACAAGAAACCCAATGCTGAGTTCCTGTAGCGAAGCTTGAGGTTTGTCTTCACCAGGGTCAATATCAGTTCCCTGTACTCCCAGTATGTACTAAAAAGCATTGTTCCCACGTTTGCACCAGTTATGTACCTATAGAAAGAAAGGGATTTAAAAGTAGTAGGGGGTTTGTTTATTCTGAGTGATTGAATGAGGTTCTCTGCTTTCTTGTGCTTCCTGCTTCTCGTCAGCTTTGTCCATGCTGAGACGCCAAACGTAATACTCATCTCAATAGATGCTGTGAGGGCAGACCAACTTGGGGTTTATGGGTACGGGAAGAACACAACGCCGAACATTGATGCTTTCGCAAGGGATGCAGTGCTCTTCAGGAACGGGTTTGCAGCATCCACATGGACCCCTACATCCCATGCAAGCATGGTGACCGGAGTGAACCCGCTCACCCATGGAATCATCACGATTAACAACAGCGACATAGTGACATGCATGCTCAGGGATTCCCAGGCAACGCTCGCAGGGATTCTGAATGGCCAGGGATACTCCACCGCCGCCTTTGTCAACTGGTATTATGTCTCAATTGGGGCGGACAAGGATTTTGGTGCATTCGATATCGTATTCAATGATGAAGTCGATGGGCCGATAAGCATCTATGAGAGGCTTGAGCATGTTGATAAGCAGCACGACGGCTTTGAAGTGAACAGGAGGGGCCTTGAGTGGCTTGAGGCGAATGGAGATAGGAAGTTCTTCCTCATGCTGCATTATTTCGATGCGCACGACCCATACGATCACCCCGAATACCTGGGAAGATTCTTTAATGACTCGGAGTACGCGGGAATGTTCGATGGAGTTGATGAGATAGACCCCCGCATCAGCGGCCCAAAAATCAGGAATGATGAGGACCTTGAGGCGCTTGTCGGGTATTATGATGCCGGCATTTACTACCAGGATTTGATTCTTGGGGAGCTTTTTGCAGAATTGAAGGAGATGGGGCTCTACGAAAACACATTGATAGTGCTTGTCTCGGACCACGGGGAAGCGCTCTCAGAACACGGCAATTTCCAGCACCACAATGAGCCATATGAAGAGGAAATAAGGGTCCCGTTCATCATCAGGTATCCGGAACTGGGCGTGGTGGAAATCAGGGAGCCTGTTACCCATGTCGATATCGCCCCCACTGTGCTTGAGGTGTTGGGGGTAAAGAGTTCAACTGAGTTTGACGGGGTAAGCCTTGTTCCCCTTATTGAAAGGGATGAGGGGGCGATTGGGAAGTTTATGGAAAGGGGCATACAATTGGCTGGAGGAGGAGGGTGTGAGTGCCTGGTCACGCAGGCAGTCAGGACGGTGAACACAAAAGTCATGTACTGGCTGAATGTCACTGGAAGGGACATCACCGGCTCGCAGGTGTTTGCAGTCTATGAGCTCGCATCAGATCCTGGGGAGAAGAGGAACCTGATTGACGAGATAGAACATGTTGAGAGCATAAAATCGACATGCGAGCACTGGGATTGCAAGATGTCGGACCTGGAACTGGCTGTGTTCGGACTGTCCCTGTTGATATTGGTTGGGATCATCTCATACACCGTTGCTGAGTTCGTTGTGAAGAGCGTTAGAAAATCCCGCTGAGTTTTTTAAGCTAATATAACATATGTTTCCGGGGATTTGTTGATAACCATAATCCTGCCAGTATACAACCAATGCAGAATGCTCCGCAATGTAGAGAGGGTTGCTGCTGCTGCGGAGAAGCTCGGTATGCCGTATGAGATAATCATTGCAGAGGATGGGAGCACTGACGGCAGCGCAGAGGAAGCAATGAAACTGGCAGAATCCAACCCAAAGGTAGTGCACCTTCATTCTGATGAGAGGTTGGGGCGGGGGGAAGCCCTGAAAAGGGCATTCAAAGCAGGGAAAGGGGACTACTTGATATACATGGATATTGATTTGGCCACTGATCTCAGTGCTCTCCAACCCCTTGTCAACGCACTCGCCAAGAGCGATGTTGCAATAGGCTCACGCTATCATTCCCTCTCAAAAACAAAACGCACCCCTAAGAGGCTGTTCCTCAGCAAGGTGTACAATAACATGATAAGGCTGTTCACCGGAGCGCATGTAAGCGATTTCCAGTGCGGGTTCAAGGGATTTAGGAGGGAGTTCGTAGAGGGGATTATGGATGATGTCAGGGATAACGGGTGGTTCTGGGATACGGAGATAGTCGTGCTTGCCCAGAGGGGAGGGTTCAGTGTTGAAGAGGTACCTGTCGAATGGGAGGAGAAGAGGGGTTCCACAGTCACGATCCTGAAAGATTCTTTGGAGATGGGGTGGAAAGGGCTTATGCTGGGGTGGAGGGTCAGAACGGGGGGATGAATGTTAGTATCAGTCGATATAACCAAGGCTCTTGAGCCTCTGTTCAACAAGTTTTAAATCCGTTGCCTCTTTCGTGGGAGCCTCCTTTGGTTGCTCCTTTGGTTGTTCGTTTTGCTGTTCGTTTGGCTGTTCAGAACCAGATTGGCACCTTCTCATTATCTCAACAACCTCCGGCCTTATGATGCGCTCGTCCGCAATCCCCGTGCTTATGCTCTCGCGAATCCTGGTTCCGCTGAATTGCACATGCGAACTCTCAGGGTGGGAGCACCTGTCCGCAGAAGTCACATCCTTGCACTCCTCGCAGTAGTATGCGTTCCGGGGGAGCACTGGCGTGATTCCAAGCTCCTTTGAGAGTTCCCCTATCAGGCGCTGTGCCTCCAGCTTGTCATAATAGTCCCCGACGCCTGCGTGGTCCCTCCCGACAATGAAGTGCGTGCATCCGAAATTCCTCCTGATTATCGAATGGAGGACTGCTTCCCTCGGGCCCCCGTACCTCATGGCAATCGGGAGGGCGGTAAGCACTGCCTTTCCTGGCGGGTAATACTTCGCAATCGTGGCCTCATAGGAATCGAGTATTGCCTTGGGTGGCGTATCCCCCTTCTTCCTTGGGCCTATGATTGGGTGGATCAGCAATCCCTCCGCAAGCTCCAATGCCCTTTTCTGCAAATATTCGTGCGCCCTGTGCGGGGCGTTCCTGGTCTGGAATGCAACTATCTTGTTCCATCCTTTCCCCTCAAACATCTCGCGTACCTGGGACGGGGTCTTGAAATATGCGTCGAATTCCTTTTTGGTCTTCTGAAGCATGGTTACCTTTCCCCCAAGAAGGACATCGCCCCACGAGTATATTGCCTCAACTGTCGGATGGGCGGTTTCAGTGGTGTTGTACACCTTCTGCGCGAACTCCTTCTTGTCATATGAATATTTCTCCTCAATGACCATGCTTGCGACAGTGATTCCATTGTGCGTAAGAAGCACCGTGCTCCCCACTTCCAGCGTGTTGGCCTCCACAGTTGAAACTGGGAGAACTATGGGTATTGCCCATGGGAGCCCGTTCTTCAGCCTCATGCTTTCAAGAACAGAATTGTAATCCTCCGAGAGCATGAATCCCTCAAGTGGGGAGAATGCCCCGTCCGCAATCATCTCAAGGTCCGGGTAGATGCGCTCATCCAGATCTATTGCGTGGAGTTCCTTCTCCTGTGAGAGTATCCTCTCTTTCTCATCAGCAGTTGCATGCCTGTTGACAAGTTTTCCGCCATATGGAGTGTTCATAATACCACCTACATAAATTTCAATTCGACAAGCTTGTCGATGACCCTCCTTGCGCTCTCTTCAGGGGTTTCCCTGTGCGTCTCCAGGATGAGTTCCGGTTTCTCTGGTGCCTCGTATGGGTCGTCTATCCCTGTGAAGTTCTTTATCTCGCCTGCAAGGGCCTTCTTGTACATCCCCTTTGGGTCGCGCTTTATGCATTCCTCAAGCGGGCAGTCCACATATACCTCGCAGAACCGCTTGTTGAGACTCCGGGCATACTGCCTCAACTCCCTGTAGGGAGAGATTGCCGCCCCAACCGCAACCACGCCATTGCGAGAGAGTATCTTTGTGAGGAAAGATATCCTCTTTATGTTCGTGTCCCTGTCCTCTTTGGAGAAGCCCAAGTCATAGTTCAGCTCCTTCCTGACCTCATCCCCGTCAAGAACCTCAACGAAGTACCCCTTCTCTGCCAAGAACTTGTGAACCCCTTGCGCAACAGTTGATTTCCCGGAGGCTGACAGGCCAGTAAACCATATTGTAAAGCCCTTTCTCACATCTACCATGTTATCACCTTTCCAACCATGTCCTTTGGCACCCCGACATCCATTAGCGAGAGGACTGTCGGCGCAATGTCTATGAGCGAGATGCCCTTCACCTCACCCTTACCCTGCGCTCCGGGTTTCCTCATCGCGAATATGCCGTGCCAGTCATGAACCGCATCGTCAGGGCCCGTGTCATTATCCTCAAGATAAATGCTGTTGTGCCCAATTGTTCCGGCGGCGCGGAAATACAAATCATCGAAGAACGCCATTATATCTGCTGTCTCGCCCTCGCACTTGTCATGGTATATGTCCTCCGGGGAATCCACAAGGGAATTCATTGGTCTGCCCTCGGGGTCGCATATTGCGCGGAGCTTCCTTATGAGCTCCTCCCTTTCCTCGTTGAACTTTTCCTGCGGGATGATGCCCTGCTCCTCCCTGCCCTCCACGTTCAGGAACACGCGCGAGTAGTAGCCTCCCCACCCCCATGCTTTCGTGTTCTCCCAATCGACCTCGCATTTTCCGAATTTCGTCGGGGTGGAAGGGTAGGACTTGAGCTTAAGGTATCCCTCCTTGATGAGCCACTCGTTGATGCACAGGCAGCCCTTCATGGGCTTGGCCCCGTGGTCTGAGACTACGAGCACTGCAGTATCATCATCAATAACTTCAAGGAGCTCGCCTATCTTTCCATCGAGGAACCTGTAGTAGCGGAGCATCTCCCCCCCATACTTGTTTCCAGGCACGTACTTCTTGTGCTTTTCGTCAAAGTATTTCCAGAACGCGTGGTGCATCCTGTCCGGACCCATCTCCACAACCATTCCAAAATCCCATTCCTTCGTTTTCAGTAAATGATTCATTAGCTTGAACCGCTTTTCAGTCATATCGTAGATCTCTTTCAGCAGCCCGTCCTTCCTGTCCGTCCTGAAGTTCTCCACATCAAGCATGTAGCCGGGCGCGACCTCCAGCACCTCGTTCCTGAAGTCCTCCGGGTATGTGAACTGGGAGTTGGTGGAGGGAGTTAGGAATGATGTTACAAGGTAACCGTTCAGGGGCTTTGGAGGGAATGTCTGCGGCACCCCAACAACTATGGATTTCTTTCCTAAACCTGAAAGGATGTCCCAAACCGTCTTCTCCTTTATCTCGGAGGAGTTGGCAATCCGTATCTCTTTGTATGAGTTGCCCTTCCTGTTCCTGAAACCGTACACCCCGAGCCTGTTGGGGGGCTTGCTTGTCACCATGCACATCCATGCAGGGCATGTTATGGGGGGGATTACTGACTTGAGTTTCCCATAAGCTCCCTGCGAAGCCAATTTCTTTATGTTCGGAAGCTCGTCCAGCCATTTACCAAAGACAAGCTGCGGCGTCGCACAGTCTAAACCTATCACCAATACTCTCATGAAAACACCTAGTCTATGTACCCAAGCGCCTTTAGCCTCTCCTTGACCATCCTCTCATCCGCACGCGTGAATGCAGTCTTGGTCCTATCTTCTGATGTGCCTGCTATGAGCTCGCGGAGAACGAACGTCACATAATCGGATACTGAGGTGAAGCCCGTATCCTCTATCATCCCCCGGACCTTTAGGTAAAGGGGGACGGGGATTGACACGGTGGTGTATTTTTTCTTGCGATCAGTTGTTTTTCTTTTCATATAGTGTAATGACATATCATTAAAATTAATAAACCTTCTCCCTCAAGTTCTTGCATGGATTCGATTCTGATACTTATACCGTTCATAGCACTAGTATGTGAATACATAGATTCCACTCTTGGGATGGGGTATGGCACAACACTTACGCCCCTGCTGTTGATCATGGGATTCGAGCCCTTGCAGATAGTGCCTTCAGTCCTTCTTTCCGAACTTATAACCGGGGCACTTGCAGCCGGCCTCCACCACAGGGTGGGAAATGTTAAGTTTGGGAAGGGGCAGGGCCACCTTAGGATAGCGGCAGTACTTGCCATTTGCAGCGTAGTGGGCACCGTGGTTGCGGTGTTTCTTGCAATAGAGCTGCCAAAAGAGTACGTAAAAACATACATCGGAATACTGGTGCTTGTAATGGGTGTCGTCATCCTTTGGAAAAGAAAAAGCAAGCACCGCTTCTCATGGGGCAAGATAGTCGGGCTCGGATCAATAGCCTCGTTCAACAAGGGAATCAGTGGTGGGGGATACGGGCCAGTTGTGATGAGCGGACAGATACTTTCCGGAGTAAACGGAAAGAATGCAGTTGCGATAACCTCGCTTGCAGAGAGCCTTACGTGCCTTGTGGGAGTACTTCTTTATCTGGCAATTGGAACAGAAATTGATTGGACGCTTGCGCCCTACCTGATAATTGGGGCAGTGGTCTCGGTTCCGCTCTCTGCTTATTCGGTAAAGGTTATGAATGAAAAGAACCTTATCAAGTATGTGGGCATCCTGACTGTCCTGCTTGGCCTGTTTACGCTCTTTAAACTGTTCCTCTGAAGAGTAGGAAAACCGTTAAAAAGCTTTTAGTGTCAATCAGTAGCATCTTTTGGTGGGAGATTAATGGTTTTTAGTTTTACTGGCGCGGCACTCGTCGCAGTGCTTGCATCGTTCATACCTGGATTTCTTCTTGCATACCCTCTCCTAAAGAGGAGTGGACTGAGGATCTTTGAGATAGCTGTCTTCAGCTTTGTTATCGGATTATTCCTGCCTCCAGCCATGCTGTTCTTTGAGTCGCTCATCGGGATGCAGTTCTCATATGGGCTGGTGCTCGGGAACCTCGCTCTCCTCTCAATAATCGGGGGGGTGTTCACTCTTCGTGAGTGGAAACCTGCTCAACGGAAATTCAACATATCGATGAACCTCGACGATATCTCCGGGGGCATCGGTTTGTTCGGCGAGGGGAAGAAGAACTGGGTGTGGATCGCCTTGCTGGTTATTCTCCTGTTCGCGTATTGGGTGAGGATAACTGGCTATGAGGGCAACCCATACTCGCACAGCCCCGATCCATATTCATACCTTGTTAGCACCAGGTTCATCCTGACACAGGGCTCCATACCGCTAAATGACGACCTTGCATGGGGCGGAGAATTGGCAAGCCACAGGGAAAAGCCACTCATGCAGTATATGCTCGCCAGCTGGTATTCGTTATATACGTTTGGAGGGGATGAGTTCGACCGCTTGGTTCTCCTGAAGCTGGCTGACCTCTATTTGGCCATATTCGGCGCATTGGGCTGTCTCCTGCTGTTCGTACTCCTGTCCCAATACGTTGGTGATGAGTTTGGGGTCCTTGGGGCGCTTCAGGGAACGCTCATACCTGTGACCGTCATATATGTCGCCTGGGGGCCGGAACAGGTTCCGTGGGCGCTGTTCGCAATGCTCGCGTTCTTCGCTTCTTACATGCTCCTGGCAAAGGATAACAAGTGGGAATATGCGCTTCTCGCTTCAGTCGCGATGCTCGGGGTTTCGCTCGGTTCGAAAGGGGACCTGTTTGTGTATTCTGTGCTTATGGTCTACATACTCATTCAGGGAGCCCTGCTGTTCTTCAATAGGGGGCTTGATAGGAAATTTGTGCTCCAGAATGGGCTCATAATTGGCGTAGGAATCCTCTCCCTGCTGGCATTCTACAGCTATAAGGGAACAGGCCTGTCATCCATTGCACTGCTTGGCTTTTCATTAGCGTATCTCATAGTGCTCTACGGTGCAAAGGGCATACTCCCGAAGGAGATGAAGAGGGGGGACATGCTCAATATAGCCACGCTCATGCTGATTGTGGGGGCTGTGGCATACGTATCCCCGCTTGGCTCTGTTGTTGATGGATACATGACTGCGGCTTTTAGTGAAGGACCGAGCCTGTTCTCCACGATTGCAGAGCAGCAGAGCATGAGTCCGGAGGAGTATGTGCAGGCCCTTGGGCCGATAGGTGCAGGGGTGGGGGGGATAAAGATTCTTGATTTGATGATGATCCTCTTCTTGCTCATCATTGCCTTCGATTTCATGTACCTAGATTCCAAGAATGCAGTATTCATGGGGATTGCGCTGATTCCATTGTATATCCTGTTCTCATACAAACTGAAGTTCGTTTCATATCTGGGGATAATGACTGCAATAGCTGTTACAGTATGCCTTGGGAGACTGTATGGCCTCACAAGAGACCTCGAGAAGATGGGAGAGGCCGATAAAGAGCGGAAGAAGATGTTAGGCCATGCAGGTGTTGCGGTAATCTTCCTGGGAGTCGCGCTGATTGCAATCCAGAGCACATTATTTGGAATTGACATATTCCCATTTGTCACAGTGCATGCGTCCGGCGGGGACCTGGAGAGCATGTGCGTAGAATACCAGTCCGCATACAACCCCATATCCCAGAAGATATTCTGCAACAAGATACCGGCCCATTGGGTGGATACACTGAACTGGATGAGGGAGAATACGGATGAGGATGGAGCGGTGCTTGCCTGGTGGGACTATGGGCATTGGATAAATTACCTGGGGGAGAGGAAAGTCGTTTTGAGGAACGATCTCGCACGCCCGGACAGGGTACAGGAAGTTGCCCATCTGCTGACGCAGAACAGTTCCGCGTTTATGGCTGGGCAGATGGAAGGATATGACGCGAAGTACCTGCTGCTTGATAATGAGCTCTTCTTGAAATGGGATTCGATTACATACCTGGCATGCCTTTCGAAGAACAAAACTGGCGAGGAGTTTTACCTCACCGGTGGGGAGAGGTCCCAGTGTGAGGAGGAGCTTGATTTTGAATTCTTCCTGAATCCGCAGGCTGTCTCCCTTTCAGGGTATTGCAGCGTCGACCCGGAGCCGTACCTGAAAGTCTCCACCAACAGGGGCAATACCTATTGCATTCCACGGGAGGTCACAACCGTAACGGAGATACTCGATGAGGATATGGCAAACCCGATGAATGTGAGTTTCCATTCCATGGGCATTGTAAGGGGTAATATTCAGACAGTTGCACTCTTTATGCTCTATTTGGAAGAGGATAATGTGGGAAAGGGCAGGGCGTATGATTCCATATTCTACAAGGGGTGGCAGGAGATTGGGCTTGATGGGTTCGAACAGGTATATGCAACTAATGAAACATCCAGGTCGATAAGGGTATATGAAGTCGGCTGACGGATGCGTTTAAATATCTTGAATGTTCAAAGTGTTAGATATGGCGCTCAAGGTTAAGGAAAAGGAAAAAGAACCGTTCTCCGACATAGGGCAACCGAATGAGAAGATAAGGGGCATCGTCCCAAGAAAACCCGGTGAGGGCGAACCGGTTGAGGAGGAAGGGAGTAAAGAGTTTGAATACGGGGCGGAGGCCAACTTCAGTAATTATGTTGATGGGAAACTGGATGATACCCTGATTTTGTTGATAGGAAAATGAGGAAAGCCGCAGGCAAGAGCGTAGCGGCAATGAGTAGGATAACGGGCAAGCTGGTTGCTGTTTTGAGAGCGATGAAGGATGAGGGATAGGCTCATTCTCTTGGGCCAGTAGATCAACGGTAGATCGCTACCTTCGCAAGGTAGAGGCTCGGGGTTCAAATCCCCGCTGGTCCATCCACTAAACTCATCGAATTCTACAGAGCCACAAAAAACGAAGGTTTATAAAGCAAAAAATGCATAATGTTTGGAGGGGGTAAGTACATGGTGCAGGATAGAAACATGATGCGGAATAGAACTGACCGTTCCTTAAAGATGCCAATAATTGGTAGTGTGAGCCTGAACAGGAACACGAACGCAACAAAGGGAAATTTCGTCCTGGACACCCAGATAACCCTGGATGGCAGTACATTTCCTCTCATGGTCATCATCGACGGGAACCGCAGGTCAGTCAGTTTCTCACCGCCGAAAGGCCAACCTTACATGTTCCAGGATCAGAGCATCGACCTAGTGAGAATCGGCGAAACCAACATCGCCGGAGCCCTGAAGGCCAAGCTCGAGAGCCTTGATTTGATAGACGCCAATGGATTAACCCTAACTCCCGGGGAAAACAGGAGAATCAAAACAAAGATTGTGGGAATATTGGCTGCAAAAACTGGACCAGGCGCACCTACAGGATTTTTCAGAGAGGGTATATAGGATTCAAAGCCCTAGTTCTGACAGGGTCTTGAACCTTCCGTGTGGCGCCTTGTCTTTAGATGCCTCGTCTTTATGTGGTGCCTCGTCGTTATCTACACACTCCCGGCGTTCTTCCTGTTGCGGTTTGCTTTCTGCTTTCACTTCCCATATGTATTTCCCACGATAGGGAACCTCGCATAGCTCAACGCGTATTCCCACATCATTCTTCAAGAGAAAATCATTAACAGTCCGTATGTGTCCCTGTGTTATGTGGTCCGTATTCATCCAAGTGTAAGTGCTCCTCTTGTCTATGCAGTTCACAACAAGCCCTGCATCCAAATCAGAAACCCCTAGTTCTATGAGTTTTTTGTGTACCTCTACCGGAGTCATGTCCATCCAAACACCCCACTGGTCGCATTGAATTTTTCCTTAAGGTGTTTTTAACCCTTACGCTTATTGATTTCGTCTCTCTTGGAACCCTAAATAAGTTTTTGAGAATTATCCCAACGGTTTAATAAAAAGAAGCGTTGAAATGAACTTATGATTTGGGAGGATGATGCCCCGAACTTCTCGCCATTCCAGCAGAATGCCAGGAAATCGCTCTTCGTATCAGACTCAATACCTATATTCGTACTGGGCAGTATTGTGTTAGCAGGCGTGTTCTTCT
>JBDRKD010000034.1:0-42261 GCA_043814255.1 Microcaldota archaeon | reverse complement strand
TTTTCTTTTTGGCCTTCTTTTTTGTAGCCACCAAAATCACCAAGTGATTATTAATGATAGGGAGTATAAAAAGATTTCGACTCTCTGATGATATAGGAAAATTATCGGAAACAACAGGGCATACTTAAGCTGTCCGTTGTTAAGATTTGTTCGGTTGAGGGTCGTGTATAATTTTTCCATTCTGATTTCCCGAGCGAAACGCCCTTTAAGCATCATCCTCTTTATCTGAGAAATGCTCTTCCTGCATCTGGACAAATCCACAATGGCATTCCATTCTGCAAAACGACCCCTCTCCTGTGCCGTTGATTCACTTCTTATAAGATCTATTTTTTCGGACGCAAGAGATTTCAGAATTTGAGAAAGTGTTCCAGGCGTGTCGCTCATCATGATATCGATTCGCGCAAGCTTGTCTGACTCAACTGCAAAGGGTAGAATCATGATCGTGCCGCTTTTCTCATCAATGCGCATAAGCACATTGCTTCCCTCCTTTATCGAAAGCGATTCTCTGAAGGGCGCTGGGATTATTATGCGACCCCGTTCGTCTACTCGTGCCATTGTTCCTTTTGTCATACCACCACAACAGACAATACCTGTTTGAAAAGGTATTTATGCTTTCCCAAATTCGGGCCCTGTAGAACTGTCCCAGCAGCTGCCGCGGTGTGGCGCAGATATTGGCGCTGCCGCCACACCCACCAAATTGGTGTTTTGATGATTAGGGTAAGATATTTAAATGGGGAGATTGATATTAGGAACGACCAGTTGTATAGTTGAGAAGTTCATGGGTGGTAGAGTGTTTAACAATTTTTTAAGTTGGATAAATTCTTTATTTAATAAGAGAAAAGCGATTAGCCTTGGCCTCTACGGTTCCCCAAACACAGGGAAAACAACTCTTGCGAACAAGATATCATTGGATTGGCTCGGAGAGCCTATGGGATCTGTTTCGGAAATCCCGCACGAAACGAGGGAGGTGACTAAAAAAGAGAGGATTACTATGGAATCCTATGGAAAGACTCTTGATATGACCCTTCTGGACATGCCTGGGATCGCCTCAAAGGTGGACTACCGTGATTTTGTATCATTTGGAGTAAACCCCAAGGAAGCCAGAACCAGAGCAAAGGAAGCCACCAGGGGCATAATCGAAGCGATAAAGTGGCTTGAGGACGTTGATGCTGCATTAGTGATTATGGACTCAAGTCAGGACCCATACACTCAAGTAAACTTAACAATACTGGGTAATTTGGAAGCAAAGGATATTCCGGTTATATTGGTTGCGAACAAAGTTGACAGGCGGGACGCAAAACCAGATAGGATTAGAGAAGCCTTTCCACAGTATTCGATTGTGGAGATATCTGCATTGACTGGGAAGAACATGGACACCCTGTATGAAACATTAACGACTCATTTGAGGTAAATTTGATGACACTTCAAATAGAATTCATCTCTTCAAATTCCCTGAAACCTATGGATGAAGAGGAAAGGATGGATTATATCCTAAGGAGTGTCAGCAAGAACAAAATCATCGTCCTTGATGAAATGTTGAGTCCTGTAGAGGAGAAGAACCTGATACAGGAGACTATGAAACGAATCGATAGCAAATTCTCAGGGATAGAGATATCCACCCTGGGCAAGAACGAATCGGACGTTCGGACGAAGATAATAAAGATGCTGGGGGGAAATATTGGCGGTATGACTGTTATTGGCCCGTCAAAGCTTGTGAAACAGATAAAACGAAACCCAAACAAAATCAACCTGTTTGCAGAGTCCAGGTGATATAATGCCCCATAGATGTGTAAGGTGCAATAAACTTTATGGCGACGAAGATGTCGAATCACTCAACAAAGGATGCGAGTGCGGAGCAAAGGTCTTCGTTTTCACGAATGAACAGGCGGACTTGGAGGGTGTCGAAGATATCGCCTGGATAGAGGAGGAACTCGCGGGGATAGTCCAGAAAACCCACAAGGTCGTCTCGTTAGATGTGGAGAATGTGAAAGTCATAAAGAGGGGCATATTTGAGATAGATGTAGGTTCACTGGCGAAAAACCCGGTTGTTGTAAAGGATACTGAGGGCGTCTATTACCTTAGGCTCCCAAAACCAAAGAGAAACTGATTAGTCTATTTCAGAAGAACACATATCCCGTATACTGGGAGTAGATATCTGGGCACATAGGGAAAAATCCCTGGTACGTATGGCAACATTCCTTAAGCACGCATCGCGCTCGGGTATGCTCCGAATCTGGAGGCATGGGATAATATCTAGGTTTTGCAGGGCAAGAGACCTGAGGCATTTGTTTCTTGAGTCCTCATCTGAGAATTCGCTGCAAGAGCCCAATGACGAAAGGGATGTATCCTGTCGCACGTTCGTTCCTATAACCTTAGCGATGACAAATAGGAGTATCAGCATAAGCACTATTATGGCGCCAATCATGCTCATATAGCCACTCATTATTCCACGCTCTTTTCGATAACCCTATCAACTATCTCGAATGCCTTTCCAACATAACTTTCCTCATTGAAAAGTTCTGAAAGCTTCTTTACTGTGAGGAGTTTCCTAACCTGCTTGTCCTTTGAGAGAACCTGTTTTAGGTGTTTTCCGGAGTGTAGTGAATGGATACTTGCCTTTCTCACAAGCGCATGCGCTTCCTGACGCCCCATCCCAGCTTCTGTAAGGGCAATCATCATTCTCTCAGCCATTACAAGTCCTCCTGTAAAGTGAAGGTTCCTCTGGATGTTGTGCTTAAAGAATTCAATGCCTGACAGTATGCCTATCATTTGGGACAGCATGTAGTCGACAAGTATGAAGCTCTGAGAGATTATTACTCTCTCGCTTGCGGAATTCGTGAGATCCCGTTCATGTTCAAGAGATATGTTCTCCATGGAAACTTGTAAATTTGCCCTGACCACCCTTGCCAGGCCACATATGCGCTCGCTCTTGTGGGGGTTGCGTTTCTGGGGCATTGTCGATGAACCGACCTGCTTCTTCCCAAAAGGTTCTGCTATCTCGGATATCTCTGTCCTTTGGAGATTACGTATCTCCTTGGCAATTTTCTCCAGAGAACACGCGATGAGTGAGAGTATGAACATTGCCTCAGCATGCCTGTCCCTCTGGATAACCTGGTTTGTTACAAGCGGCGGATGCAACCCAAGCTCCTCCATCACATATTCCTGAAGCCTAAATGCATCCTCTCCAAAAGTAGCCATCGTTCCAACCGCACCGGTCATCTTCCCGACATAGAGTCTCTTTTCAGCCTGTTCAATGCGAGAAAGATGCCTATCGATTTCAGTTGCATAGAGTGCAAACTTGAGCCCGTATGTTGTCGGCACTGCGTGTTGGCCATGGGTCCTGCCAATACACACGGTCCTCTTGTGGCGTTTTGCGAGATCAATGAGTATGTGTTTGAGTTCCTCTGCGCGTTTCCAAAGTATTGCGAATGCATCCCTCAAAAGAAGGGCTGTTGCAGTGTCTTCTATGTCATAACTGGTGGCCCCGAGATGCACGTGTGCTCCGGAGTCCTTTGAACAGGCCTCTGTCAGCGCCTTTACCATCGCCATGAGATCATGATGTATTTGGGACTCTATCTGTTTTACCCGCGAGAGACGCACCCTCTTTGCCGCCTTGGATATCTGGATTGCGTTCTCTTTCGTTATGTGACCTATGCGCGCATGTGCATTCGCGAGGGCTACCTCTACTTGAAGCCATTTTCTCAGGACGCTCTTATCTTCGAAAACATCATTCATCTCAGTACGATAGCGTTCTTCAATCGGACTCACAGACATTGAACCACCAGCAATTTTTTAATAAAGGACATACTCAATTATATTGTAGTTATTTTAAAATCTTATATGTGGTGGTGAATTGACAAATGGATTGCTCATTAAAGGCCTCTCATATCCACCTTACCTCCAGGTTGCACTTGACATGACAGATATCGATGCAGCGGTGCGCACGATCACCAAGCTTCCGAGGAGCAACAGATTAATTCTCGAGGCCGGAACACCCCTGATAAAATCAGCTGGGGCAAAAGTAGTTAAGGAACTTAGGAAACATTCTGGTTGTAGGTTTATCGTTGCTGACCTGAAGACCATGGATACTGGAAAATTGGAAGCGGATATTGCTTTTGAGGGGGGTGCGGACGCCGCTACTGCGTCTGGGTGCGCAAGCATAGACACACTTGAGAGATTCATCTCTGGGTGCAGAGATGTGGATATCTATTCAATTGTAGATTGTATGGGGGTAGATAACCCTGTTAAGAAACTTGCATCTCTTGAGAAACTTCCAGATATCATAAATATCCACAGGGGGATAGATGGAGAGGGGGAAAATGACCACCTGTGGGAGAAGATTAAATTCATGAAGGCAAGGTTCCGTGGGGCGCTTATCTCTGTTGCTGGAGGGATAACTGCTGACAGTGCTCCGGAGGCATTGAGAGCAGGGGCAGACATACTTGTTATCGGGAGGTATATTACGAACTCAAGGGATAGCTTCGGGGCGGCAGAAGAGATCCTGAAGGCAATGGAGAATTCGGCCTGATGATTTAAATAACCCAAACGACATATTATGACCTCTTCGGGTGAAACGATGGAGCTGAGAACACCGCGTGGGATGAGGGATTTCATGCCTGCGCAGATGAATGCAAGGAATGCGGTTATTTCGGTAGTGGAACGGGTTTTCAGGAGGTATGGTTACGAACCGCTTGAGACGCCTGCCCTGGAGAATATGGAGATACTTGATGTGAAGTGTGGCGAGGATACCAACAAGCAGATATATCGAGTAGAAGACGGAAAACTGGGGATGCGATTTGATTTGACAGTCCCGCTTGCAAGAGTTGTTGCCTCAAACCAATCGTTGCCAAAACCGTTCAAACGCTATTGCATAGGAAAGGTGTGGAGGCGGGAAGAGCCTCAGAAAGGCAGGTTTAGGGAATTCCTGCAGGCAGATGTTGATATTATTGGAAGTTCTAAGATGGAGTGTGACGCTGAGCTTCTCGCCTGCGCTTCAGAATGCCTAAAAAAACTTGGGTTTAAGGACTTCAGGATAAGGGTGAACAACAGGAAGATATTGGATTCGATTATAACTGGTGTTGGGATAACAGCTGCATCGGCAGCGGTATTCAGAACTCTGGATAAGCTGGAGAAGATTGGAGAGAAAGGAGTAAACGATGAGCTTGTTGAAATGGGAGTGGGTAAAGATTCAGTGAAAAAACTCATGGAGATAATATCACAGAAGGGGGATAATGAAGAGATCCTTAAAAACGTAGGGGGATATGGAGAGAATGGCATACGAGAACTTGAAGAACTGGTGGCGCTGTGTAATACATATTGCTTAGAGAACGTTTCAGTGGACCTGAGCCTTGTGCGGGGTCTTGATTATTATACGGGGCCTGTTTTTGAGATAAGCGCAGGGGGAGGGGTCGGGAGCATAGCCGGTGGTGGGAGATATGATAATCTCATCGGGGTCTATTCGGGAGTGGACGTGCCTGCTGTTGGTATCTCGCTTGGAATAGAGAGAATCATGGCGCTTCTTGGTGAGGGGGATGAAAAGAGCTGTGTGGAAATTTGCATCGCTGCAGTAAAACCTGAATTCTATCCAAATGCCATTGCGGTTGCCCAGGAGCTGAGAGCGTCTGGAATGAATGTGCAGGTTGATCTCATGGGCAGAAATCTCCGCAAACAATTCGATTATGCCAACTCGAAGAAAATAATGTTCATTGGCGTTATCGGACAGAGGGAAGCCGAGAAAGACATGATTACCGTAAGAAACCTCGAGACTGGAGAGGAGAAGGTCGTTTCTCCGAAAGAAGTCAGGAAAATTGTCTGGGGGGAATAGATGAAGACAACCTCATTCTGCGCCCCCTGTAAGGCGGAGAGATTCTATGAAGTCACGTGCCTTTCAACCAGAGACGAGAGGCTACGTAAGGAATGTATGGTTGCAGTATTGGCCAATATAAGGAAAGCCATAAAGAGAGGAGATTGCCCATCGTTTGCAGGAACTGTTCAGAGTGAGCTGATAATGGATATTACTGGGAACAGAGACCCCTATAGGAAGAAGAAGAGGGACGTGATAAGGGCTGCGAAGAGGATATTCCCATCGTTCAGGGAATGGGTTTCGGATGGGAAAACACCGTATGAACGATTCAAGAGAGCTGTTAAGCTTGCTGTTGCTGGGAACACCCTGGAACTCTCCGCACCGAACCATAAGGCACATGTTGAGAGAATGGAGGATGAAATGAAGCAGCTTGTGAAAAAAGCGTTGACAGCGGATGATATTAAGGAGATATTTAAGAATGTAAAGAATTCCAAGGAAGTGCTCTATCTGTGTGATAATTGCGGTGAAGCTGTCTTTGATATACCGCTTATCTCTGAGATCAATAAGCACAGCAGCGTGACTGCCGTGGTCTCAAGCGTTCCGATGGATGAGGATGTTTCCCTTGAGGAGATTGAACTTGTTGGGTTGGGGGATATTCCGGTAGTTGGAAAAGGAAGGTCCTATGGGGTCTGGAAGAAGAGGGCTCCGGAGGGATTCTGGAGAAGATTTGAGACTGCAGACTTCATAATCGCAAAAGGCATGGCCAATTATGAGACGCTTGATGAATATAGGGATGTTGTTGGGGGGAGGGCTGCCTGTCTGCTCAGGGTGAAGTGCCCTACTGTTGGGGCCAGCCTTGGTTTTGGGATGGATTCAATGATTGCTGTAATGATACATTGTCAAGGGTTTGTACGGGGGCAAATGATTTTAAAACATGAACTGCATTAGGATTGCGTGTGGTGGTGAGATGTCAAAATCGGTTGAAAAACTAACTGACGATACAATAAATGAAGGGGGTGTTCTAAGCCTTCTCTACTTTGATATCCATGGAAAATCCAAAGAACAGATAAAGAACACAATGGTGGACTTCATCAGAAAGCTTACCACTGAAGAAGGAGTTGTTTATGCCATTGGTGAAATAAAGGATACCATAGAGGAAGAGTCTGGATTCACAACATCTGCTGAGGTGAAAATCCTAACAAATGATTTCATGACTCTTGTTAATGTTGGGTTCCGCTATGGTCCGATAGGCGTCGAGATTATGAAACCAAACACCGTGAATCTGACTCTTAGGGAAGCCCAAGACGTCATACTGACCGCTGCCCAAACAAGCCATGAATTCTCAACATACGTTGTTGAGAAACTCATGAGTGATGATGAGAAAAAGGACCTAAACAAGAAACTCCAAAGAAGGGCAGAGCTTGGGAAGAGTCTGGTTGGAGGGAATAATGATGCTAAGCCCGCTTCCGAGAATTAAAACAGGCATTGTAGGCCTTGATGAGATCACAGAAGGTGGGTTCCCTAGGGGGAGCATTATCACTGTGAGTGGGGATACTGGATGCGGGAAGACGACACTGGGCATACAGTTCCTCCACGAGGGTGCGATAAAATATAATGAGACTGGATTGTATATATCGTTCGATGAGAAACGAAGGGCCATGTACAGAAACATGGGGAGATTCGGCTGGGACCTTGAGAAGTTCGATAGAGAGAAAAAATTGGTATTCATTGAGTATCCTCCGTTCGAGGTCGATCAATTCCTGCAGCAGGAGGGCATCATCAGAGACCTCGTTGATAATGTTGGCATCGAAAGACTTGTGGTGGATTCCATAATGCCGCTTGTGTTGATACATGGGAGTGAGAAGGAGAGAAGGGAAGGGATGCTTAAACTTGTTGAGAAAGTGAGGAATTGGGGGTGTACTGTCATTCTTATTTCCGAGGGAACTGGAACTGTCCTTACTGAGGATGGCAGAAGGAATTGGGCAGAATACCTTTCGGATGGTCTCATAAACCTTTACAACGTACGGAGGAAGGATTACAGGGAGAGGGCTCTTGAGGTCATAAAGATGAGGGGTGTCATACACGAAACCAAGATATGTCCCATGAGGATAGGGGAAACTGGGATAGAGGTGTACCCCAACCAACAACTTTTTGATGAGAAATAACTGTCAGTGGTGTTTGAGATGGATATTGACCCCTGGGGAAACGAGCTCGTTGATTATTCGAAACTGTTTTCTGAATTTGGGATGCAAAAATTTGACAGCAAGCTTCTCTCAGACATACCGAACCCGAACAGGCTTTTTAGGCGCGGCATAGTCTTCGCACATAGGGATTTTCAGAAATTTGTAGCTGATAGTAAAAATGAAAAGGATGTCGCCGTAATGTCTGGGATAAAACCAAGCGGGGAATTCCACCTTGGGAGCAAACTGACTGCTGAAGAACTTGTGTTCCTGCAGAAGGCCTTCGGGGCAAAGGTGTTCTACGCAATAGCAGACCTTGAAGCATATGCTGATAATGGGATATCCTTGGAGGAAAGTGGGAAGAACGCTGTTCGGAATGTTGCCGACTTGCTCGCCATGGGACTTGACCCGAAAAACTCCTACATCTACAAACAATCTGAAGAGAGAAGCGTCATGAACTTGGCATATATGTTCTCAAGAAAGACGACGATGGCGACTTTGAAAGCGATATATGGTGAGAGAAGCATTGGGATATATCTCTCCGTCCTCACGCAGGCAGGCGACATCATGTTGCCCCAGCTTCAGGAGTTCGGTGGGCCGAAGAACGTTGTTGTACCTGTGGGTGTGGACCAGGACCCACATATACGTTTCACAAGGGATATTGCCCAGAAATTCACTGGCGAGTACGGTTTCAAAACACCTGCCGCGACATTTCACAAGTTCTTCAGGAGCCTGAATGGGGAGACCAAGATGAGCAAGCGTGACCCGATGAATACGTTGACACTCAACGATGATGAGGCATCCATGAAGAAAAAGATATCCAACGCCCTCACTGGTGGGAGGGCGACTGCAGATGAGCAGCGAAAACTCGGTGGGGAGATTGGGAAGTGCGTCATATACGAGCTTATGCTCTTCCATTTCTATGACGATGACGCTGAATTGAAGAGAATGTATGATGATTGCACTGGTGGATGCATACTCTGCGGGGAGTGCAAGAAAAAATCTCTCGAAACCGTATTAAACTGGATCAAGAGGCATAAGGAGAAACGGGAGAAGATGATCCCAAAGGCGGAGAAAATCCTCACCTCCAGATGAGTATGTGAACAGCCACTGGCTGCCTGAATACCCCTTCCAGAAGTGCCATCCTGTTTATGTTTATTACATCTATAGATGAACTGTTTGGGGGAATGCCGTATCTTATCTGCCAGCCTATGAAATTAAGGTTATCCTGAAGGGGCCTTGTTATATCTCCATTCACAACCCCATCATAGTCTTGAATGTAGTATACTGTTCCCCTTCCATAATTCCACTCACACACCAAACACTTCAGAGGATCAGCCTGGTCTGAGATATATGTGATAAGATTCGCATCTCCTTCTTGCTCGTAGAATCTCCATGAGGCATCATCAAAATTTATGGTATCTCCAACACTCATGTTGAGTAACAAAACGCCCAGATATTCTACAGTGCCGGTAGTGCTACCCTGATGAACTGCATGCATGGAGAAGTTGTTTTCAAGCATTAGGAAACCTTGGTCTCCCTGAGATTCGAAAAGAAGGACACCGCTGTTTTGCAAGAATTCCTGCATCCCAGTGATATTAACCGCTTCGTTCTGTATGTTGGGGCGTTCAACGATGAATGTCTTATAGTTGCTCAGGTTTAGGACTGTGAAATTGAACATGCTTGCAGGGGGGTCGGTAAACGGCGGGTCTGGGAAGTAATCGTCTGCCCTGTAGTAGTACCTCTCATTATATTGGCTGCTTACGTCGCTTCCTGTTCCTTGGTACATGTCCCAAACAAGACCGGAACTATTGAGTTTGGCTTGGATAGTACATAGGGTTGGATTCCTGCAATAATATGCAATCGGGCTCCTGAGCACGCCGGTAGAAATATTGGCACCGTCAATATCCGTCATGTAAATGAAGAGCTGGTAATTCCCAAGCCTCAGTATACTGCGGGCAGTATCATATTCCAGATTCATTAGTGCGATTATCTTATGGATATCGAGAACATACTCGCCTTTCGCAATCCCTATGCTCTGCACGTTCGTCTCGTTCCAATCTGCAGGGTAGCCCGGGCTCCGTATGAGCGCATCTGAGATGGCTATGGATATCAGATGCATCTCCCTTCTGGATTCTATTTCCTTTATGTGAAGGTCGATGCCCATCCAAAGTGTTATGATGGTTATCAGGATAGTTACAAATACCGCTAGGCTTATTACAAAATCGATGGTGAATATCTGGCCCTTTTTCATTTTATCTGACTATAACTGGGTTTATTTAGTTATAAACATTTCTCCGCCTGTTGGGTGGATCCTCAGCTAACTGATTTCCCCTCGGCATCCATCTCCCCACCCAATATCCTTGTGCACGATATCTTCTTTGAATCGCATGCATAAACCATCTGCACTAGGATGATGTGTAGTGGTTCTAATCCATTTCCCTTCCTTATGCTGTTGATTTCTAGTGCTATTTCCTCAGTCTCGGGACTTATGACTATTGCATCAGAAAGTGTTGTGGTCGTTGCATCGCCATATTTATCTTCGAGTTTGACTATCTCTATTCGTTTGGCTTCCTTCCCAAAAAATCTCTCAATGGCTGCCTTCCTCTCAGAGAATGGGTTCGTTTTGTATGTTTTCATTTCTTTTGCAAATGAATCAGACGTAATCCCCACCCTGACCCTCTTTCCTGAAGAGAGCGCTTTTGCTAGCAGTGCCTTATGCCCTGAATGAAGGATGTTGAATGTCCCCGCCACTATGATGTTCCTGAACATTTGTCCCAAAGAATAATAATATATCAATTTAAAAAAACTACATGTGCCAAGTGCGGGATGAGGAGAAACGGATAAAGGAGGACATGGTGATGTTCGACGAGAACATAGTGAAAGCTATTGGGAAAACCGAACGGGAGAATATGATTATTGACCTTGCGACGAGGTATAGGAAGGACGCAGGATACTATCTTGAGAAGAAAGATTACGTTACGTCATTTGGATGCATAAATTATGCACATGGATTATTGGATGCCTTGATAAAGTATTAGTGGGGAATTGCGTGTACGTAAAGGAGGGATTGGCTGAAATCAGGGTTGATGAAGGCGTTTTCTTCAACCCGATGATGGAGCTTTGTAGAGATGTCTCAAGCCTAGTTGTGGGGACCCTCAAAAAAAAGATTTCTGTTCTCGACGGGATGTGCGCGACAGGAGCGAGGGGTATTAGATACTCCATGGAGAACTCCTGCGTTAAAGAAGTGATATTCGTTGACCTAAGTGGGAAAGCATGTAAGAATACAAGGCATAACGCGAGGCATAACGGATTTAGTGGTTGGTCTGTAAGGAAGGGTGACGTGAATGCATACCTGGTCGATAAGGCGTTTGATTTCATAGAGATAGACCCGTTCGGAAGCCCTGTCCCATATCTTTATTCTGGTGTACGTTCATTAAGCATGAACGGTGGGGGGACCCTATCCGTAACTGCCACTGATGTTGCCGTGCTGTGTGGGGCGCACTACAGGGCATGTCTGAAGAACTATCAGTCCAAGCCTCTTGATAATGAATACTGTCACGAGAATGCAATTAGGATATTGCTGGGTAAGATTGCGAGGTGCGCCAGTGAACATAACCTCGGACTGGTGCCCTTGGTGGGTCTCTCAAAACACCATTACATAAAGGTTGTTGTAGAACTCAGGAAAGGTGCAGAGAGGGCAGTATCTTCAATAAAGAAACTTGGATTCATCTCCCATTGTCCGAGGTGCCTTTGGAGAGGTGCCTCGGGACTTGTGGTTAAGGAGAAGTGTAAGTGCGGGGGAATACTGCTACACGCGGGACCACTGTGGATTGGAGAGCTTCATGAGAAAGCGATTCTCGAAAACATGAGAAGGGAGAACGTGAAGAGAGGGTACGGAAAAACGGATGAGGTAGATAAGATCATAACGAAGATGATATGCGAGGTTGGAATGCCCGCAACGTATTATGATTTGCATAAGGTCTCTGAAGTTTTAGGAGTATCTGCAGAAAAAGTTGATAGTGTGATGGAAAACCTATTACAAAACGGATTCAAGGTATGCAAAACGCATTTTAAGGAGAATTCCATTAAAACAGATGCGGGGATTCGTGATGTGAAGAACGCCCTGAGAAAAGCTTCAGGTCAAAGAAATAGAGGGAACGCATGAAATTGGCTGTTGTTGTGTTGTTCGTCGGGCTTATGCTCGGTTGTGTGGACGAGGTGACTCAGGAGGGAACTGACGAAAACGATACTATACACTATGATGTTGTAAGCTGTAGGAATATCACGTACGAACGGTATGTGTGCCAGATGGTTGATTTCAACTACAGCGCGGGAGAAGTCAGATTACTTGATCCATACCAGATGGATGTCTTCTGCGTCGGTGGGGCATCAGTAACTGTCAAGAACCTTGAGGAAAGGTCTGGTGAGTTCACAGTCACGTTTGTCTTTAGTGCCCCCATAGAAGGGAAGATAGAAAAGAATTCCACTATGAGAATCGCCTCAGAAGAGGAGATGACGTTCGAAGAAAGATTCCACTTCCGATGTTCCCAGATATACGATGCAGAGTTTAGGGTAACGCCTCCTGGGAAGGAGATGTGCTGGCACGTAAACAAAACGCGGGAAGAGTGTTTGGTGAAATGACATTCCGCCAGGTGGAGAGCGGCAACTGACAGAATGCCATTGGACTAGAGGCTAAGGACGTCGGCATAGCTCTGGAGGTCAAGAAGACCGTGCCCGCTGAAGTTGAACACAATAGTCTTTCCATCTCCGCTTTCCTTGCACCTCGCCGCATGTTCGATTACAGATACGATTGCATGCGATGTCTCTGGAGCAGGGATTATGCCTTCGGTCTTTATGAAGATACGGGCTGCCTCAAATGCCCTCTGCTGATTGTATGCCTCGGCGCGTATGATGTTATGCTTATACAGTAGGGACACTGTTGGGGCCATCCCATGGTATCGAAGTCCGCCTGCATGGATTGGCGGTGGGATGAATTCGTGGCCCAACGTGTACATCTTAAGCATCGGGGTTAGGCCAGCCGTATCCCCGAAGTCGTAGTCATATTTCGATTCGCCTGTCTCGCTCCCAGTTAGAGTTGGACATGCTGTTGGTTCCACTGCAACAAACTCGGTATTTGTCTTTCCCTTCCTCAGCTGCTCCCCAATAAAGGGAAATGCGAATCCAGCGTAGTTGGAACCCCCTCCGACACATCCGACCATAATATCTGGAGTTGCATCGACTTTGTCCAACTGGGCACGAACCTCCTGGCCTATAATTGACTGATGGAGCATCACGTGATTCAGAACACTTCCGAGCGAATACTTGGATGCATCATCCCCGACCGCTACCTCTATTGCCTCGCTTATTGCAATCCCAAGGCTTCCTGCGCAGTTAGGGTCCTTCTCAAGGACCCTCTGGCCATATTTAGTTTCCTTGCTTGGAGATGGGTAGATTTGCGCGCCATACAGCTTCATCACATATTTCCTGTATGGCTTCTGCTCATATGAGACCTTGACCATGAATACCTGGCATTTCAACCCAAACATCTGAGTTGCAAGGCTAAGGGCAGAACCCCACTGCCCGGCACCTGTCTCGGTAATCAGTTGCTCAACGCCCTCCTTCATGTTGTAGTACGCCTGAGGAATCGCAGTGTTGACCTTGTGTGAACCCACGAAAGACACATCCTCCCGTTTGAAATAAATCTTCGCAGGTGTTTTCAAGTATCTCTCAAGGCGCCTGGCCCTGTAGAGGGGGGTTGGGCGTCCCAGCCTGATATACGCTTCGGTTATCTCCTCAGGTATATCGGTGTATCTCTCTGTACTGACCTCCTGTTTTATGAGCCCCATCGGGAATATCGGGGCAAGATCCTTCGGGCCAATTGGCTCGTTCGTCTGTGGGTTCAATGGGGGCGGGCAGCTCTCAGGGAGATCGGACACGATGTTGTACCATCTCCTAGGCATCTCGTCATTTGTCAACATTATTTTCACATCGTCTCTGTCCATATGAACACCTCTAGTATCTGATGCTCTATAATTATGTGTGTGGCATTTATAAACATTTTGGTTCATTGATGAATCTTTATGTACATTTATAATAAATATTATTCCCGAAAGTAGATTAAAAAAGAACAATTAGCTAACGCTTAATTGCCTGGGAAGCCTTCTGTATGTCGTCTGGTTTTATAGCCATCTCAAGGCGACTGTTGGACCTCCCAAGGAGATAGATACCTTCTATATTGATGTTGAAATCGGAGAGTTTTCTGGTCAGTTTCCCAATCTCGCCTGGCCTATCAGGTATCTTTACAATTAACAAATCCCCGAGCACAACGTTCATACCAATCTTCTCAAGTGTCTTCTTTGCAGTTATCTCATCGCTGGTCACGAGCCGAATGATTCCCTTGTTCGCATATCCATGTGCTGATATAGAAGACACGTTTACGCCCACATGGCCCAGCGCTTCGCATACATCGGCGAGGGCCCCCACCCTATTCTCGGTGACTATAGTTAATTCACGCATCGGCTCACCCCATTAGTAGATTATCTGCTGTCATTTAAAATATGTGCGGTTACGACGTACGCGGAGGGGGATATGCCTGCGACGGAGTCTCGAAGTAGAATTCTTTATCCCGTTCTTGAGTTTTTCGACAGCGCCAAATGCCTCACCGTTGTTTATATGGGTGTGGTTTGAGAGGAATATTATGAGTCTGTTGATGTACTTCTGGGTATATAGGTACGTCTGTAAGTAGATGCCTGAGAGTATCAGTAATGACCCGCCAATCATGATCTTGGGGCTGAGCGTTTCGCCGATTATGAGAACTGCGAGGGATATTGCTACAAGTGGCGTTGTTATCATGGATATTATGGACGCCATTTCTGCTTCGATTGTCTCGAGCGCAATGTTGTAGAGAAAGTACGCCAACCCTGTTGAGATAACGCCCAACACGAGCACGTAGATGAATACGTTTGACAAGTCGCCGAAACCGAAGATGAATGGGGCTGGGAGGAGTAGGAGCGATGCGAAAAAGAAGAACCAGACCACATCCCCAATCCCGTGCGTCTTGTCCTCTTTTCTCATTTCGGTTACCAAAGCCGCAAAGAATATTGCCCCTATAAGCGCCAGTATGTTTCCGAAGTTATTTGCGCCCAAATCAAGGGGATTTAGGATTGCCAGACCGATAATTGCTATGACGAGGGTGATGATCTTTGTTCTGGTTACCTGCTCCTTTAGTATAAGATAAGCGAATATTAGCACAAAGAATGGATATGAATAGTGTATGAGCACTGCGCTCTGTATCGATGTGAATAGGTTGGCTGTGGTGTATAGGGATAATGATATTGCCAGGAGCATGCCCACTAGTAAGAAATCTTTTGCATCCTTCTTTGTTATCTTGAATGTCTGCTTGTCCAAGGATGGTACGATGATTAAGAGGAATATGAAGCCGAAGAATATCCTGTAGAAGTTGAGCGTCATGTAATGGATATCGCTGGCCCCTATGAGTTTCACGAGCATTCCGATCGAGCCAAGGCATATTGCCGACAGGAAGATGTATATCTTGCCTTTTGCCTTGTGGAACGAACTGTGGAGTGCGTCCCTGATTATTGCGCCCGGGTTGATTTCCATTATAGATAAAACGACGTGTAGCTCATTTATATCCTTTTTCATCTCGTTGATGATTGCTATAAGTTTAGTAAGAACTAGAATGGAAGATGTCATTTCTTCCTCTTCTCTCTCCGTGAAACTGTGCTCTCCGCCCTTTCCATCGCCTTCTTTATTCGTTCGTTAAGCCTTCTGTCCCTTTGCCTTTTCCTCGCATGGCCTTTTTTGGATGCGCTGCTGTGCCTCTCTGTTTCTCCGTACCAGCTGCTTAAATTTACCCTCTGGGAAATGCTGAACCAAAAGGGTCAAAACTACTAAGAAAGAAATGCGCTGAGGGAGGGATTTTCAACCCCATTGTTTTCTTTTGGGGTATATGTCGAGAGACCTTTTCTTCCTAAGAAAGGGGATTTCGGTTCGAACCCTCGTAGGCATAAGCCCAATAGCTTAGCAGGCTACCGCCCTACCAGGCTAGGCGACCTCAGCATAAATGGCAATGAGAGGAGAAGGAATCGAAACCAATAACCTGTATGGTGATCCCAAACCCGTACTACGCTCTGTGACTCGCAGAGCATAGGTTGTTTTGCCCGGAGGAGAAGATTCTCCCCTGGTTTGCACATAGGGCTGCTCCTTCCGGCCTGACCCGGTTCATACAAAAACCCATCCCACGAGGCAGAGTTTCAAGCGTCGTGATTCGGGGCCAATGCAGACTGTTGGCACCTCTTCCAACTGTTCGATTCCGCCTAAGGGGATTTGCGGTAACAGGAGACCCCTAGCCCCCCAATCTATCCCATTGCCGGATACTTGGGGGGGAATGTAATTTAAATAGTTAACTAGAAGTTGGAAAAATAAAATAAAAAATAGAGGTAGTGGACGTTAGCCCGATACAATTCTACTTTGTATTATGTACCTCGGGTCTATGTTGATGCTCCTCATGTTGAATCTGGTCTCGAGCTTTGCGAGCACTGTGTTCATGGCAACATAGGAGACTGTGATTCCTGAGGCGAACATCAGTCTCTCAAACGCGACTATTGGGATGAGCATCATCCAGAACGCAGGTGTTGTCTCGAATGTATAAAGCCAGAGCGTGCTTCCGATTGCGTGTGCCGTGAATGTTGCCCCAAGAGAACGCAGGAACAGCCTGTTCGGGAGATATGCCGCCGCCACAGGTATCAGCCAGTAGAGGGAATATAACCACGCCTGCCCCCCTATTGGGTGGAACATGAATGCAGCCATGCATAGCAACGGAAGGCCGATTCCAAGCAGGTTCCTTCCCTTCGCGAAATAGTATGCTGCGAATAGCATTGGGAAAAGCCTTGCAATGTTTATGAACGTAACTGACTTGCCGAGCAGGGCAAAATTCGCAATCTCTGCTGAGAGTATCGCCCCTATCCCAAGAACAGGCCCTAGGAACGCTGCTGCGGTTGGACCGAAGAACTGGAACAGGGTAAACGCTTGGTTCTCGGCCCCAAGTATCTGAGAGAAGTTTATTTGGGCTGCGATAAGCGCTGCAACTCCGAATAGTGCGAGAAACACAAGGTCCCTTCTAGTTATTTTTTTCATTATTGCACCCCCCATGATTAATTCACGGAGAGATATTAGTGGTTAAGTTAAAAAAACTAACCTATGGCATTTCTCTTGTAGCAGGCTACATTGTAGATGCTGAGCTTTATTTCGCAGTTCTCCTCGAGTGCCTTCAGCAGGTCAGAGAGCACAAGCCTCTTTACCTGTATGTACTTCTCTCTCCCGAACTCAACGTTGCCTATGGCATACCTCTTTCCCTTGGTGTTGAAGCAGAACATGCTGTCTCGGACGTTCTCGCAGTTGTGACAGAAGTAGGAGTCGGTGCACGACTGCGAGTCGCTGACCTCGAAGCAGCGCGTCAGGTTCTCTGAATGATAGCAGTTTATGCAGAAACTGCTTGAGAACACCATCGAACAGCCAAAGACGTACTCGGATTCACGCGGCCAGAAGCAGTATGCTGCATATTTAGTCGTATGGGGAAACGAACATCTGAAAATGAAATGCGAATATCCATAAGTTGCAGATTCCTCGACCTCTGTGTTATCCCCTACCCTCGCATCTGGTGAGAAACACCTTATTCTTTCGAGCGTTTGGGCAGCATTCGAAAGCCTCATAGTCTCGAGTTCTGGAAGCTGAGCACGGAGTTCTCCAAGCTTCAGCGACTCCTCCAAAGTTACGAAATTCTTTTGACTGTGTTTGTAGAACTGCACCGTAGGCATATATACGCTCTCATCACTCACAGCAGATTTCACTTTGATTATCTTAGCGATATGGTGTTCAAGCCAGCTTTCGAAGGCGATGAGGGGGGACAACTCCTTTCCAAACAACAACGCGGTTGTTTTCCCAAACGCTCTTTCTACCTTTTTCATTTATCCACCGATTATCTCCATGATTGAAGGCACTTCTTTCTTAGTTTCCAGCTCTCCTTTTATTTCTTCTATGAGCTTCTCGCTGAGCTGTTGGTATTTGTTTTGCGAGAGAGGAATGTTCCCTATATGCCTGCTCTTGTTCCGGAGGTTGAAGGAGAACATGCAGTTCTTGCAGTTTTCGAAGTTGGCTACATAGTAGCAATCGGTGGATATGTAGGTCCTGGCGACTTCGAAGCAGCGCACCGTCCTGTCGCCATCGAAGCACTTTATCGAGAAGCTTATGCCGCCCCCTATGGAACAGCCGAAATTGCATTCGCCATACCTGAGCATAGAGCAGAACGCCATGTACTTGCTGTCGTATATGCCGTTCGAATTGTAGACGGATGATGAGTTTACGCACCTGTTGCTTTTCTCCACTTCCTTGCCCTTTCCGAGGGTTATGTCGCCTGCGTAGTAAAGCCGTTCCGAGAGCGCCTCAAGGACCGAGTCGATGTCCTTGACCTCGTTTATGTTGAGTGGCGATCCCTCCATCATCCTCGCGTATTCCGCAATCTCATCCCCGCCCACGAATTCCGCACCTGCGCAGAAATCAGACGAAGAGACATGTGTACTCTTCCCGGAGATTGCGGACTTCTGCTCCACCACACCCTCAACAAACCTAAGGAGATAATCCCTGTAGTCCTCAAGGTCACCTATCTCCTCCCGGAGAAGTATCCTGCACGTGTTCTTCCAAACGGCATTGATATGCATATATAAGTTTTGCGCTTTCAGGTACTTCCATCTGGTGCCTTACCTGTATGGTGGTGTAAGTGGAGAGGGAGCATCACCTAAGGCGCAGGAGCGCCAATATCTCGTTGAAAACAGGCAGTAGTTTGCTCTCTGCTTTCCTGAGCAACTCCGCGTATGCTGGTTTTGAAATCCCCAGCTCCCTGGCGAGTTCCTCAAGCGTCGTCTTCTTCGACCGCGCGTAATAGCCCCTCTTGCATGCAAGCTCGAATGCTGCCACCTGCCTTTCCGTCAGCAGCTTGTTCGCGGAAGCCAGCTTCAGGAAACCGCTTGTGTTGAATGCGTCGAGCGCGAGCTCCTCTTTCGGTTTCAGGAAGTGCTTGCTCTTGAGCTTGAACTCGAATTTCTCTTCGAGGAGGGCCATTAGCTTTGCATAGGATTTCTCAGAGGGCGCAAGGATTGTGTAATGGTCTACTCCGCCCACGGTGCCGGTGAACGGGAGAACGACGCATCCGGTCCTGCCTGCCGAGTGCACGAACAGCGTGTCCTTGGGGTAGATTATGCTCACCAATGCCCTGTCACCCTTCTTCATGAGCACGTCTATTTTCCTTATCCCGGGGTGCTTGGCGTATTTCTCAACAAGCTTCTCTATCTCCGGAGACCGGAACTCCTCGACACCGTATGTGTTTTTGCCATCGGAACCTGAGGTCATTATGTACCTGGTAGAGCTGTCATGGACCTTTAATGTGCTCTCTATGGCAGGGCAGCCATCGTGGGAGGCCTCGAACTCAACGATGAGCGGCTTCCTGTTCTTCTTCTCCATGCAAGAATTTAATAGAAAGACTATTAAAAGTCTAATGCGAAGTAAAAAGAGAAAACTCTGACCTCTTGCGAAGGCTATACTGGGCTTCGCGGGGGAGGGTCAGGAGAGTGTATTTCGTCAGGGGGGTCAGGAGGACATTATTTGTGCAAGCACAAATATGCCCATTTTTGCACGGGCAAAAATAGGGCCTCAACCCTAGGGGGGACCGACAAGTGCTCGGGCACTTGTGGTCCATTTGTCGCCAAAGTGACAAATCGGATGTGCCCCCTGGGTTCGGCGCGGTTTGGTGGTGGTCAGATGGAGAAGATCAAGAGCGGTTTGGATGGGCTTGATGAGTTGCTTTCAGGAGGTATACCCCACAAACATAATGTCCTCATATGTGGGGGTCCAGGGACTGGAAAGACCACCTTGTGTATGCAGTTCCTGTATGGTGGAGCCAAACTAGGGGAGAAGGGAATGTTTATATCCCTAGAAGAGGATCCTTTGGCAATAGTAGAAAACATCAAATCGACATATAGCTGGGAGGGTTTTGAAGAGCACATCAAGAACAAGGATATTGTTGTCGCATCTGTTGAGAAATTCAATTTCGAGCATTTCATGGATGTTGTTCAGGACTTGGTAACTGATAAGGGACTGAAGAGGGTCGTCATTGATTCGTCAACACTGCTCAAGATATACTTCAAAGAACCTCTTGAATTCAGGAAGAATCTCTTCAACCTTGTTGGGTTCCTCAAACGATTCAACTGCACGACACTCATCACGGCCGAGTTCCCTAGCATGGAGAGAAAGGGAACACTGTTTGAGTTGGAACATTTCGTAAGTGATGGCATAGTCTTCCTATACAATCTAGAGAAAGGAAATCTCAGGATGAGGGCCATTGAAGTCATAAAGATGAGAGCGTGTGACCACATGAGCAAGGTTGTGCCGTTCAAGATGACAAAAACTGGGGTAGTTGTATTTCCAAAGGAACAGGTTTTCAGCGAAACAACGTTCAGGTGATGTATTGAAATCGGAATCCCTTGTTGATGTTTATGAGTCTATGTTCAGTATAGTCGGAGACTTCACCACGCATAGGATAATGTTCGCCGCTGGAGAGAGGATAGGGAGAACGATGGTCAAGAACAGGACAATAAATGATCCGCGAATCCTCATGGACGTCCTGAAAGACCATATGGAGAAAGAGGGTTTGGGTGATATAAGCTACGAGTCTGTGCTTCCAAGGAATGACCCAGCAAGTAACTATCCGGTTGAGATGAAGGTCAAAATCTACAACTCGCCACTCACAGAACTCAAGTCAAAAGGAATACCGCAATGCAGCTTCATAAGGGGGATTCTGCGTGGGGCGTATTGTGAATTCAAGGATTGGAGGGATGTCAGCGTAACTGAGGTTAAGTGCGTTGCAGTGGAAAGCGACTACTGCGAGTTCGAAATAAAGAAAGGGCCTGGGAATTATTAGGGTTCTTTGTTCTGATATTTGCTCGGCTTTCTCTTTGCCTGAAGGTATATTTAAATATTGAACCCTAGAAAACATAGTGAGGGGTGTGTTTCAATGGAATCGATACTTGCGTCTGCTAAGAAAAACAGTGGTAATAGTGATGCCCGCATTGGGGCCCCGAGAATCGTTGTCGTTGGGACAGGTGGCGCAGGATGCAATACAATTAACAGGCTTGCGAAGGCAGGAGTCGCTGGTGCAGAACTCATCGCATTTAACACAGACAGAAAACACTTAACGACAATATCAGACAAGGCAACACGTATGCTCATTGGGGCCCAACTCACAAAAGGGTTGGGTGCTGGAGGATATCCGGAAATAGGAATGAAGGCAGCCGAAATCTCCAAAGAGGCAATGAAGAAACTTCTCAAAAACACAGACCTGATGTTTCTCGCCGCAGGTATGGGGGGAGGAACAGGAACTGGTAGTGCGCCAATAATCGCAGACATTGCGAAAGAGGAGGGGGCCATAGTTGTCGGTATGGTGACGTATCCTTTCGCGCTCGAGAGAGCGAGACTCAAGAAAGCGGATGATGGAATTGAGAGGTTGAAGAAATCTGTAGATACGCTTGTCATTATAGATAATAATAGATTGGTTGAATTCGTTCCAAATCTCCCAATAGACCAAGCATTTAATATTGCGGATGAGATAGTTGCAAGAGCTGTGCGGGGAATAACCGAAACTATTACCACCCCAAGCCTGATAAACCTGGATTTCGCAGATGTGAGGTCAGTGATGAACGGCGGAGGCGTGTCCATGATCGCTGTTGGGGAGGCCAAGGGGTCGAACAGGGAGAGGGATGTGGTAAAGAACACGTTGAACCACAGACTGCTTGATGTTGATTTCAGCGGGGCGAACGGAGTGCTCCTCCACCTCACTGGAGGCTCTGACCTCACTCTTGGGGAAGCGAACGGTGTTGGTGAAGCCCTTACAGAACGTGTTGATCCAAATGCCAATGTGGTATGGGGAGCTAGAATGGATCCGTCTTTCGAGGGGAAGATAGAAGCCATTACAATATTCACAGGGATAAAGGGACAATACAACTTGGGAAAGAGAGTTTCCAAACTGGAGAAGGTCTCAGGGGATTGGGGCATCAGTGGGATGGAGTTCTAATCAAAGAGGAACAGCTCGTCTATTGTTGTTTTGAGAACTTTCGCTACTTGGTGTGCTAGTTTTAGGGATGGATTGTATTTCCCCTTCTCTAGGAAAACGATTGTCTCCCTTCTCACACCCACTTTTCTTGCAAGGTCCTCCTGTGTTAGGTCATACCTCGCTCTTAGTTCTTTTACTCTTGTTTTCATTCCACATCCCCTTTCCTGTTGTAATATACCCAAAAAACAGCAAACAACAGAGCCATCCCACCTATTGCAAGGCCTGTTGCTTGGCTGACATCCCTGAACTTTATTATGCCGTCAGATAAAAACCCGATTGCTAGTAATAGATAAAGCGAAACATAGAATGCTAAAGAACTTGATTTTTCTAATACTCTCTTACTTCTTTCATCTTGTAAAGGAAATCCTTCTTTCATATCTCTATTTCCTCTTCTAAAAACAAATACAGCAAATCTGAGAATTAAAATTGCAATAATAATTCCTAGAATTCCTCCTGCAACGTTTCCATTTTTGAAAGAACTATATGAGGATAGAGCTCCGGTTGTAATTACAAACAAACTTATTATCACAATTGCTGTCAATCCTATTCTTTCATTTCGTCTTAGATTATTTTTTGTTTTTGTTTTTTCAATCTCCTTTATAGATTTATTTTTTGAACTAACAGCGATTGTAACTACCCCAATTATTAAAGTAACAATTCCCCAGTTCACAAATCCTTTAATCATTAGATAAGTGGCTATCAAACATATTCCAATTCCCATCCCTAACATAAATTTCAGCAATATTTGTTCAGGTTTTCGTTCCATTTTATAACCCCTGTTATTTATTTACAACATTTTGTTGTATTTATTTAACATTATGTTAGATATATATAACATAAGTATTTAAACCTTTCGCTCAAGTAATTTGTTGAAATTACCTCCAGAGCCAAGGAACGAAGTTGAGAAGGAGCATCGCCAGTAATGCATAAGAGATTATTTTCACAATCATTTTGTTCTTAGTGTGGAGTGATAGTATCCTATAGCCATCGAATGCCATAAACATCGGCATGAAATTTATCACACCAACAAGGAAATTGAGGACGAATATAAGGCCGAGTGTGTTCTTGATGAATCCCATCCAGTAGTAATCGCCCAGGTAATATCGCTGCGGTGGGAGACGTAATCCGAGGGTTCTTTCTCCCCCGGGAACCGATTCCTTCGGTTCTAGAACATGGGTTCCGGCATCTGTCTGGAGCGTTACTGATTCGCTGTCGGTCACCAATGACCTGAACTGCTCCAGGTTGTCCCAAGTTATTGGGATGTTATCGATTGAGACTAGCGATGTCCCAGTAGTTATGTTGGCGTTGTAGGCAGAGGAGTTGAAGTCGACTGAGTGCACATACACCCCGGGATCCAGATATGGTACTGAGAACGATTCAAACGCCAGTAAGATGAAAAACATTACTATGAATACTATCATGTTGGATGCTGGACCTGCTGAAAATACCCTTGTCTGTACATCAATATCTTTTTTAGCAAGCGATTTTTCGTCTGGGTCAACAAACGCCCCAACAGGAACTATGCCGAACAACAGCAGGCCTGCAGATTCAAGCTTTATCTTGCCTATTCTGGATAGGATCCCATGAGATGCTTCATGTATGAATAGGAGGAATGCCAGGGCTATGAGGCCTTCAATTAATGGCATGTTTATGCCAGGTATGACTGGTGATGCGCCGGGCACCGCGTCCGCAAGATCCGCTCCTGGGACCGAGAGGATTACTCCGATTATGTTTGAAAGTATAGAATAACTGTTCGCTATGAGGCCCACGACAGTCACTCCGCAGAACCCGAAGAAGAGCATTGAGAAGATTATTATTATTGGTAGGAGAATATCCACGGGGCCTCCGTGGTCTGATAGGCCCCCCAACTCCACAGGTATGTTGATGAGAGTTACAACTACATGGAACACCTCCTGCATCATAGTCTGCGAAACAATGATGAGAGCAAATAGTGAGAAAAGATATGTCTTCTTTGGGATTTTCTTAAAGAAGAAGATCGATGACGCGCCAAAACCAAGCACTGTGCCAAAGTCTGCGCAGCCTTGCCAGAAACGGGGGGCCGCGTTTGCCAGTACATCTATGTACTCAAGACCCTTTTTCGTCCTTATGAGAAGGAGCCCGTATTCGCCTTCAAGACCAAGCAGTGATTGGATGCTTAGCCCGCAGCCTGCGAGAAGCACAAGTGATAAGAGGAATTTTATGAAGCCGTTCGCATCCGAAACAAGCAATGCATAGAAGAGTAATGCTGTTGCGATTATGATTAAACCTGCGGCAATGTTTTTAGTACGCATAGAATCACTGATGGCATAGAATCTGCATGTAAGATTTATAAACGCCTTGATGATGTTTGGATGGTTTGTTAACGTTAGGCTACAGGGGTTTCTCGAGGTCTGTCGATACGCATCTCGTTGTATGAAATAAAGCTATTAACAGAACGGGTATATAGCTCTAGTTTGGATGAGAATGAGTCAAACTCTGTTTGGCCCTTAACCAGTGTATTTATTCTGCCAAACAAATCATCAACAGCAAGTACTAGTTTAGTAAGGTGTTTTGATATCTTCTCCATGTGACCAGTACCTGTACTAACAACTTGTTTGGATCTGTCTTTTGACACATCCACATATCTGCCAGTACGGAATAACGTGTCGGCAGCCTTTTGGACCGCGGCATATTGAAAATGGTCAACTAAACTTAGAACCTTCTGGAGACTGGATTTGATTTCCCTTAGCTCTTCCTCCATCGCCAGAAGACCGATCCTTTTAAAGCTGCCATCAAAAACACCATGATAGATTTGCTCCTTGGGGCCAAAGGGCAAAGACTCCGAACCGATGGACATTGAACTCTTAATCCTCCCTTCGGTTTCGGCCATCTCTTTGCATAGGCCTTTCATCATACCCAGCACTTCAGTAAGTCTCTTGACATTGATTGCGAGTGTGCTATCTTTGGAAACGAGCATAGTGGCCTGCTCGTGGAAATGCTTTGGGCCGTCACCTGTAAGATCCTTGGGTACTGCGGGGATGTCGCCAGGGGCTATCCTTATCAATCCTTGGGTGTCGAGCTTACTCTTTAACTGCCCGACTCTTTCAGATAGCCTTTCGAGTGCCTCTCTCTGCTTGTCCAGCTCGGTTATCCTCTGTTCGCGATAATCGGTCCGGGTGATGGATGTTGCTGTCCTCATCAGCTCCTTTTTTCCATCCGTTCTACCAAAACCGAACATCCTCAAGAAAAAATTCGGTCTGTTTTTTTTCTTTTTACTCCTAGAACGGGTTTTTTTCGCATGCTTCATTAGATCACACCTGAAGAAATAGGAACAATATATGGACACACTGTATTTTATAGATTTTGGACTGTCACTCGAATGTATCCAGTCTTGACTGGACTCCTTTTTCCCTGTGCGCACGGGAAATTGCGTTTATGGTATTCTCAACCCGTTCAGGAGAGAATGCCCTTGATGAAAGGAAGTCCCTAAGCTCTTTTAAATCGAATTGTCCTGGCTCCATCGGGGCCTCGCTCATGGGGGGGGTCAGGAAGAGCGCTTCCACCTCCCCTAAATCCACCTCGAACTCCCCGCCGGATTTCTTCATGAGCTCATCTAGTGTCGAGCATTCCTTCACTAGCTTGTAAGCCTTCTTAGGCCCAATCCCCTTAACACCATCATTGAAGTCAGTGCCTACCAACAGTGCGATCCATATGAGCTTCTGGCGGGTCAAACCAAGGGAGGAGGTATTCTCCTGCAGGTCGATAAGCTGGGGTACGACCTCAGTGTATATTCCCTTTCTGGGAAGCTTCCTTCTCCCACTCATGGTAAAGTTCCTTACAAGTAGCGGGGAACCAAAAAGAAGTGCGTCATAATCCTGGGAAGCGCACGCATATGCTTCACCGTTTGTTGCCAGAAACGCTGCCTGAGCCTCGCCTTCGCTTGGTGCCTGCATGTATGGAACGCCCATATGTGATAGAAGGCGTTTGGAATCCTCGACCATCTCTCTGGTGAGGCGTGACGATGCCTGCGCCTTCATGCGCGCCTTTTCCATATCTCCCTTCTGGAGTGCGTCCTTCCATTGCCGTCTGGCGTCATCCCTTACCTTAGATCTCGCCTCAATCGTTGAACGCTTGAGAACAGAAGGCTTCCCATCGAACACATATATTGGGCTTATGCCAAGCGCCATGAGGCGGGAGGTCCTATAGAAGATTCCTGATAGATGGCTTGTGACTTTTCCATTATAATCCATTAAGGGAGTTCCGTCGCGTTGGCGGATTATTGAGAGAAATTGATATATTGCATTATAAGCGTCAATCGCAATTTTCCTTCCTGCGAGATATTCTAGGGAAATTGGTTTCTCCTGTATGATGCCCGAAAGGTCAGTCCCCATCTCTCTTCCCCCTTCTCTTGAGTTGTATGACGTCTCCAAGAGTCAGGCCTTTTTTTTGGTCGCCACTGAGTCCACCAGAACCGAGCCCCACTTCCTCATATAATGATATATTTAACGTCTTCTCAAGCTTCTTTACAAGCGATTCTGTAGGGAGCGTCCTTTCGGATTCAACCCTATCAAGAAAAGACTCCTTCTCATTAATCATCTCCGCGAGCACGCTTCTGGATATGTGCATTCTATTCCTTGCCTCGCTAATCCGCTTTCCATAGTCTTGGACAATCTCGAATTCGGTTGTATGCCGGACCGGCTTGGTGGTTGGTCGTCTTGAAGGCCTCAGCTCCGTATGGGGAGACTCTACCACCTTCCCGCTCTTGGAACAATCGAAACACACCTGAAGCCTCGCCCGGTCAATCTCAACAAGATAAAGGTTCGATTCTTTCCCGCAGATTTCGCATTCGGCCATCCCACCACCTGTTGAAAGAATGGATGCCAATATATTTATAGGTACCGCTACAATCTTATAACCATGGAAAATGAGGGGTTAGTTGGCTTGTTGGTATTACCAATATCTCTCAGCATCGCAATTTTCAAGGCGCTCGTGCAACTTTTTGGATTTCATCTAGGAGCTGCCATCATCATTCTGCTTGCAGTGGTTATCTTTGATACCCTAAAGTTCTTTCTTATTATCATAAATGCGATCATCTCCAAGAAACCTGAGGGAACAGGGATTCTTGATAGCATATATTACGCCATTGGGCATGGGCATGATAGTAAGGGAGAGATAGCCTTCGGGATAGTGGTCCTTGTTATTGGGGTCGCGCTCATCTACTTCTCTCCAGAGATTGTTGAAAGCCCAGATATGCAGGAGATGATAACTGAAAATCCATTGGCGTCCATAGGGTCGCTTCTTGCTGGGGTTGGCGCAGTTGTCTTTTACATTGGTATAAAGGAACTCGTAAAAACACTCGTGTTCGGGAGCTGGTCGTTTGAGGATCCGGAACTTAAACATATAAAATCTGAGATGATGTCCGCTTTCAAGCAGGGTAGGACACTTGATGCGATAAATCTCTTTAAGATGGATTTAAAATCGCTGAATGTGCAGTTCATGGAGGCAGATGCCATAAAATTAAGCTTCAAAAAAGAGGAGGATCAGATAAAAAAGATAATGTCTGTCTTCGAGAAAGCTGAGGGATGTTGCAAAGAGGGCAATATAAAAAAGGCGGATGCTGAGGTCAATACCGCAAAGAGGATGTACGATGGCCTCCGTCCCATGATAACAAAGAAACTAAGGCATTATAAGCAGATTAAAAAAACCATATCGATACTCAATAAGGAATCCAAGGAGATAGAGGACTCGTTCAAAAAGTGTTTCCGCAATAAGCTGGATGTAAAGATAGAACACGGCTGTTACAAACGGCTGGATATGAATAAGACTCTGCTTTCTTCTGAGAGTTTCTGGCGCAGCGACAATTTCAAAGAGGCGATGATTGACCTAGAGAGGCTTAGTGGTGAATTCAAACAGATTAATGATAGCCTGAATGATAAACTCAGGGAGCAGAATGAATTGCTTTCAAGAAAATTCCCGTGCCTTAGATGTGGAAAGAACATGAATATGACTAATGAGACGTGTCCTGCTTGTAGTACGAAACCCTCTGAGTCCATACTCTCGGTGATGAAGGAGCTTATAGGAAAACTTGAAATAGCCGCCAAGAAAATCGCTGATGCGAAGTGGCTTATTGATTTTGATGGGGAAGAGGGGGGATTTGAGGATATCCAGATTGCACTGGATAATATAACAAAACAGATTGAAAACGGGGAATTCGACAGGGCAACAAGCCTCCTTATGTCAACTAAGGCATCGCAGGAGGCGCTTGTCTCCGAAGTCAACGAGAAACTTAAGATATATGAAGAACTCTCCGGGAAACTCTCGGTGGCAAAGAAGAAAACTATCGATGTGGGTGCACTCCTAGAACAGAACAAGCAGGCAGGGATTGATGTGGGTGAAGAGGAGGGGATGTACGCTAGTGCGAAAGAGAACTCCTCGCTGAGTGCATTAGAGGGGATATGCAAGAACGGAGCCTTCTCTGATGCAAACAAACGGTTGGAGAAATCGCTTTCAGAGTATGAACGCATACTCAGTATGTTGGGCAAAAAGATGGAACGATACAAGAACCTTTTGATGATAATGTCGGATATAGAGGAGTCATATAATAAAACAATAGAACTCCTTGAGAATTCCAAAACAAAGCATATCGAAGTATCCATTGAAGAGAGGGACCTTAAAGCCATCAGTTTGGAAGGACTCAGAAAGATTTCCAAAACACTGTCAAAGGAGGCCGAGGCTAAACTGAATGAGCGTTTGTCCAGTGTCAGGAGAATCAAGGAATCCCTTTCCAAGAAAGTAGAGATGTTTAACAGGCTTAAGAACATGGGCGATGTGCTCACTGAAAGGATGGAAGAACTGAGAGGGCTGATAAGTAAGGGTGTTGCCCTCAAATTAAATGTGAAAGAGGAGCATGAGAAATTTTATGGAATCAAGGTTGATAGGATAAAAACGCTATTGGAATCCTGTGAAGACATAGTTTCGCTGAAGAAGGAACTCGACAGTGCACTTGATACGACCCAGTGGTGTATTGCCAGCTTAAGTGATAAACTCTCAAGTGTAGATGACGCTCCGAAGTGGGCAGATGCCGTTGATTCTGCCATGAAGGACAATGACATGATGGATATTAGTTCACTGCGCAGCATACCTGAAGAGTGGAGAGGATGGTCTGTGGACAGATATATCGAATCCCATCCCAACGATGCATTCGTCATCTCTAAAAGCATATTGATAAAAACAATGTCTATGGAGAGGAAACGCGGTTATGAAGAAATTCTCAGTACCATGTTGAATTCCGGGAAGATAAAGAGTTGTGGGGTGTTCGATGAAAGAGGTATCATCATGGCCTCTGAGTTCCCTAATATGAAGGATGTCAACTCTCTTGGGGAACCTGTTGCAAGCATATTGGAGAATGCAAAACTCCTGGCGAAATGGGCAGACCTTGGTGGAAGGCGACAGATTGTTATTGGTGCCGAAGAGTTCAAGGTTGTGATTAATGAACTCGGGGATGGATTGTTTCTGCTTTGCTCAATCAAACCTAGGGAGAACGTTGGGTTCTTATCGATTATTATTTCCAAAGGGATGAAAAGCCTCAGGGAAATAAGTGGATAGGGGTGATGGAATGAAAGTGGGTATAAATGGCTTCGGGAGAATAGGGAGACTCGTATTTAGGGCTGCTTTAGAGAAAGGAGTTCTCGGGAATGGGTTTGATGTCGTTGCAGTTAATGACTTGACTGATGCAAAGACCCTTGCGCACCTGCTCAAATACGATTCGGTTCATGGGGTCTTGGAAACGAATGTAACTGCCGAAGGAGATAGGATAACTGTCGGAGATCATTCCTTCAAAGTTGTTTCCGAGAGGGACCCAGCAGCATTGCCTTGGAAAGACCTTGGAGTCAACGCCGTCGTAGAATCAACCGGTAGGTTTAGGGACAGGGAGGGTGCTTCAAAACACGTGACTGCGGGTGCCACGAAAGTCATAATATCTGCCCCTGCCAAAGACCCAGACATAACCATTGTTCTGGGAGTTAATGAAAATGAATATGATTCCGGAAAGCATCACATCATATCAAATGCATCATGCACTACGAACTGCCTTGCCCCAATGGTGAAGGTTCTGAATGAGAATTTTGGTATTGAGAAAGGATACATGAACACAATCCACTCATACACTAACGACCAGTGCATATTGGATTTCCCCCACAAAGACTTGAGAAGAGCGAGAGCTGCTGGCGTTTCAATGATACCAACGACTACAGGTGCTGCAAAGGCAATTGGGGAAGTGATGCCAGACCTCAAGGGGAAACTTGACGGGCTTTCTATAAGGGTGCCGCTCCCGGACGGTTCAATCACTGACTTGACCTCTGTGCTAAAGCAGGAGGTAAGCAAAGAAGAGATAAACGAGGCATTCAGGAAAGCTGCCGATGGTGAACTCAAAGGGATACTACAATACGTGGAAGACCCGATTGTCTCATGCGATGTTGTGGGAAACCCGCACTCGTCCATATTCGATTCTGGTCTGACATATGTCCTTGGGAACAAGAACTCTGTGGTGAAGACGCTTTCATGGTATGACAATGAGTGGGGCTATTCCAACAGGACCGTTGAACTTGCGATGATGGTCGGGAAAGCCTAGAGGAAAAAAGAATTATTTTTGATGGCCAATCCCTCTTTCCCTTAGTTTTCTCTGAGGCTCTCGCAAGTCTGCTTTTAAAGCTGAATTAACCAAACATATACTCTTTTATAACTTTGGTTGATTAATATATTCATGATAATACCGCTTGAAAGAAGGTTGAGGAAACGGATGCATGTGGAGATTGCATTACTGCAGGATGAGGTAATGGAGATTCTTTATGGGGTTGATAATGGTTTAGTGCTTCATGGGGGAACAGCCATATGGAGGTGCTATGGAGGGAACAGGTTCTCAGAGGACCTGGATTTTTATTGTAGCGGTATTGGGAAGATTGAACAAAAGTTTCGGGGGGTAGTTGATGGACGGGGTCTTGTTATTAAAAAATTCAAGAAAACTGCTAATTTGGTTTTTTGCAAGATTTCGGATGGGAATGTTGAGATACGCGTTGAGATGAATTATTCGGTTAAGAAGGCTTCAGTAGTCAGGTCGTATGAGAGAACGGATGGGTCATTCATGGATGTACTGACTCTTTCTCCAGAAGATTTGATTCTTGAGAAAATGGCTGCGTATGGGGAGAGGCGCTTTATACGAGATATCTATGACGTTTATCACCTGCGGAACTATCTGAGTAAAGATGAAGTGGTTCTGGGAAAGGTTCTGGAGTTGATTGGCTCTATTCAAAAGCCTGTCGATGAGAAGAACCTGAAGGCAGTTGTTTATTCTGGAACGATACCAACGTTTGACCAGATTATCTATTCCCTGAAAAGGAGATTTTCATGAAGTACTTGAAGGATGTGCGAGAGCGGTTTGGGGCTTCTGCTGCTTTTACAATAGGGGAGTTACAGGTGTTTCTTGGAAAACGAGGGATCAGTAGAGGATATCTTCGTCTCCTTATCCATAACCTACTGGCGAAAGGAGAGATTAAGAGAATATCCAGGGGAGTTTATACTTTCTGTGATGATGTCCAGGTGGTTGGATTTGGGTTCAGGCCTTTTTATTATGGGTTGCAGGAGGCCCTTTCTCTGATGAATCTATGGAGCCAAGAGACTAACCCGGTTGTGATAACCCCAAGAAAAGTCAGAAGCGGAGTGAGGGCGTTTGACGGGGCGAATTATTTAGTGAAAAGAATAAATCGCGAAATGTTTTTCGGTTTTAAGATGATGAGATACCAGAAGTTTTGGATTCCGGTCTCGGATGTGGAGAAAACACTTATAGATTTTGTTTATTTCAAGGAACCATTAAATCAAGAAGCTATAGGCGAGATTAGGAAGAACGCGAACGAAAAGATTCTGAGAGGATATCTTAAGCGGTGTTCTGGGGGGGTGAGAAAAAGGGTTCGGAAATTGGTTGAGTAGTCATTCCATCAACGCCATCCTTTCGAGAAGCAGTTCCTCAAGCGAGTACATATGCTTCTCTTTCCCTATCCCAAAAAGTTTTGCTATTTCGTTTTTCTTTCTTTGGGTGAGTCTCAGGAGGGATTGGTCTCGTTCTCCGATCTCATCCACAATTGATTTTGGAATGTGGGATGGTGAGAAGAGGATTATTCTTTTTGGGTTTCTCACCCCTATTTTCTCTATTGCCCGGTCAATTTTTGGTGTGGCGGCGGCCCGGAGGAGGAGTTCTGCCTCCCTTGTGCGGGCTATGTTCGTCTTGTTCGCAAAAGAGCGCTTTGAGAGCTCGTATGCATGTTGGATATGTCGCTTAGAGAGGATTGTGCTGGGGTCGAATGCCTGAAGCAATATGGAATAACGCTTGGATAGGTTCGCGAGTTTCGAGAAGAGCTCCTTTGATGTTTTGGCTTTTGTTCTTATTCCAATGAGAGTCACCATAGATTTATTAATTATTATTAGCACATTAATAACGTTTTCGACGTACGGGAGAGCATGTAACAGGTGCGTCTGAGGATATATTAGTCCTATGATTAGAATATTTATTTGGAGGGAGGTTATCTTATGGAACAGTACCACGGACATTCTGGAAGGAAAACTAGTGGTAGCGGGGGCAAGGTCAGGGACTCCTATGGCGTCAAGCTTCATGAGATAGGTGGACCATTCACCGCGACAAAATGTTCTGATATAAACGTTGGCGTTGGGAGAAGGGTACGTGGGGGCAGAACGAAAGTTAAGCTCAAGAAAGCGGCTCATGTAAATGTGCTTACCGAAGAGGGAATGAGAAAGGTCACAATAAGAACTGTTGTGGAAACTCCAGATAACAGACACTATGCCCGTAAGAACATCATCACGAAAGGTGCCATCCTCGACACCGAAGTCGGGAAGGTAAAGGTCACAAACCGTGTCGGGCAAGACGGTATTGTTAATGGCGTCCCAATTTAAACCAGGGGGTGGTTGGTTGGATTTCCTTACATTGGATGATGTTGAGGTTAGGGGAAAAAGAGTATTGGTAAGAGTCGACATAAACTGCCCTGTGGACAAGAATACAGGAACTATTTCTGCTGGAGAAAGAATTGAAGGCCATTCCAAGACCATAGGTGAGTTGGCAGAAAACGGAGCAAAGGTAGTCATACTTGCACACCAGGGAAGAAAGGGGGAATATGATTACATCTCCCTTGAACAACACGCCGGGATGCTATCAACATATATTGGAAGAAAGGTTAGGTATGTGCCTGACCTCTTTGGCGAAAAGGCGAGGGGCGCCATAGATGCACTGAAAGATGGAGAGATTCTTTTGCTGGAGAACACCAGATTTTTTGAAGGAGAGACTGAGGAAAAAAGCCCGGAGGAGCACGCCAATGGGGAGTTGGTCTCATCCTTGGCACCGCTTGCGGATTATTTTGTGCTTGATGCGTTTTCCGCAGCCCACAGATCCCATGCTTCTATTGTCGGGTTCGCAAATGTGATGAAATCTGTTGCCGGAAGAGTCATGGAATGGGAAGTTAAGTCCATAGCAAAGGCTATCGAGAGCCCAAAGAAACCGTGTGTGTTCATTGTCGGGGGAGCCAAGCCAGAGGACTCCCTTAAAATAATGGATGTATGGCTCGAGAAGGGAACCATGGACCAGGCCCTTGTTGGAGGGGTTATGGGGAACATCATGTTGATTGGAAAGGGCTATGATATCGGGAAACCGAGTTATGAGTTCCTAAAGCGAAAGAACTACCTAGAGCTAGTCCCGAAGGCAAAGGAACTCCTTGAAAGATATGGTGAGAAGATAGTCATCCCAACGGATGTTGCTGTTGATAGTGGTGGAAACAGAGAGGAATTGGGGGTTGATGCGCTTCCGAGCAAGTTCTTGGTGAAGGATATTGGTGAAAACACTGCAACAGCATATGCTGCTGCCATAATGACTGCTGGGACAGTGATAATAAATGGCCCCATGGGTGTCTCAGAGGAAAAGGAGTTCGAACATGGAACCAGGCTCGTGCTTGAAGCAATCGCCAATTCCAGTGCGTTTTCGCTTGCTGGTGGAGGGCACACTATCGCTGCAATAGATAGGCTTGGGATAAAACGTGATAAAATTGGGTATATAAGCCTTGCTGGGAAGGCACTCATGAAATCACTACTTGGTAAGAAACTCGTTGGGGGTTGAAGTGCTCAAAGAATCCGCAAAGAGATATGAGACTATGGATTGAAGAGTTTAAGCTCTTCTCCTGAGAACTCGAATCTGAATGCTTTTTGGGATGAACCGAATTGGATAGACATGTGGTCGCTATCGAAAATAATCGACGCATCTGCGGCCATCTTTATTGATGTCTCTATCTTCGGGTCCTGCTCCCCAAGAACGAAATAGACCACAAGGGTCATCTTCTTCTCGTAAACCGCCGCTGAGAGGAACCGCAGGAACTGGAGGGTCTTGGTCAGGTCGTTGTATACCAATAGGCTATTGAGAGAATCCAGAATTATCAGACCGCATTTCCTCTTCGCCAGCACTTCGTTTATCGCTAGGGATAGTTCGGTAAGGTTGCTTGGGTCTTGGAGGTATCTGCAGTCATCGTGCTTTTTGCGGGAAACGCCGGCCCTGTGGGATATCATGTCCAAGAAGAGTATGTTCTTGTTCGCTTCATCTGGGAGTTCTGCAATAGGATGTGCCTCCTGTTGTTCAAGCAAAAAGCCATATTCCTTAAATTTCTCCTTTATCTTCCCGTATGGGGTGTCTGTTGATATCCATATGGCCCAGTTATCCTCTTCTTTCTTGATGAACCTGTTGGCTGAATAGTACACGTAACGTTCCGCTTCCGAGAACAGATGGCCCATCACCACTATGCTTTTCCCAGGAAACAGCTTGTATGGGTCAGACTCCAACTTTGCATCCATGCTTATTAATTGTGGTGTTAGTAATAAAACGATATGCACAAGCAACTTCTGCTTTTGGCAGTGTTTGTTTTGGGTGTGCTGTTTGGATTCCTTGCCTTTTCATCGATGCATGTGGAAGAGAAGAGTGGATGCATCAATGGGGAGATTGAGTACATATTCTCGCCGGATGCTGAGGATGATATCATAGGAGTTATACGGAGCGCAGGGGAGACAATAGACTTGGAGATGTACCTGTTCAACTATGAACCTCTTGCAGACGAGCTCATTAGGGCTAGGGAACGGGGAGTTAGGGTGCGTGTGATACTTGAGCCCAGGCTTTTTGGAGATAACCCAAACCTTGAGATGATGGAGTACCTTAGGGCAGGCGGACTTGAGGTAAGGTGGGCATCGCTTGAGTATAAGTTGACACATACGAAAGCAATGATAGTGGATGGGAAGAGAGTATTGGTGGGGAGCACTAACTGGTCATACAGCGCGCTCAAGAAGAACAGGGAGTATTCTGTTCTCATTGATGATGGGGGGGTGGCGAGGGAATTCACCGAGAATTTCGAGTTGGATTGGGGGAAAGCAGAGGTCTGATTGCAGGATTCAGGAAGTCGAGTGGGTTATTGATAACGTGGGGGAGCTGATACTCAAACCCAAGTAGAAACCAATAAATACAGTGGAAATTATAGTTGAATGTATGGGATTAATTGGTGAATTGAATAAACCAGACACATTCAAAAAAGGAGGAGCCGTTCTTTTTGCACTTGGGTTTCTGTGGTTGTTTTTTACTTCATGTGCGACGTTTCCTCCCATGAGTGGTAGTTGGGAAGAAGTAACTTTTTGGACCCCTCTGAAGTTTTCAATTATGGTTATCGGTATTTTGCTATGGGTATTCGGATTGATTTATGGTCATACAGCTAAACCTAACCCTCCAAAACCAAAACTTCCACCAACTAGCTGATTCGTAATGTCCCTCCTCCTTAAATGAGGATTTGTTTCTCGTTCACAAAAAACGAGTTCTCTGAGGGAGAGGGCTTCTGATTCTTAGGACCCAGGTCTCAGATTATCTTTATTATCCCGTGGCCCATCTCGGCGACATCTGCCCCAAGGAACTGCATGATTGCACGGATGAATGTGATTGTAACTGTTATGTTGACTAGTGGGAAGATGACTGAGGAAATCATTATGAGGTTTAGTTCCATTGCAATTGTCTTGATGAAGTTCTCAAGGTTCACGAAGTTGCGGTGATCCCGCATATATGAAAGGGAGTAGGCAAGACAGCGCGGTTCTGGAGAACCGCAAGCATAGACGCTTGGAGCTGTTTCTGCGCATGGCACATCGGGCATTGCCACAAGAAGAACGGCATACATCGTTGGGAAAACAACAAACATCCCGATTGCGATTGACATCAACACACCGCCGGCCCCTCGCGTGTATGGCAGGATTCTCAGGAATATGCCCAATGGAAGGAATAGCGTGAACATATTATCCTCTATGAACACGAGGAGATGGCGTTGGAAATAGCCTGCAAGAAGGATGAATGTGTATTGATGCTCCATCCAATACAGGAAACCGACTGGGCCGCTCAGGGGCCAGCCCGTAACCTCCTCCATGCCACCAGTAGGCAACACTGTCTTCTCGATTATCTCCAGAGGGAAGTTAAGGATGAACACTATGCGATAGTAGTTCTTCACACAATTCATCTGGACATCAAGATAATAGTGGGCAACGGCGAAGGGGTTTTCCTTGCGAAGATCAGGGAGCGGAACTGCGGGTGTTGACGTATCGGCCAAGTCAAAAGCAATTCCAGATATGCTGCTGAGCAGCAGGTTTACAAACACTATTAACCCCAGGACCAACGCGGCGGAGGCTGCCACTTGCACGAACTCCACCTTGGCCCAACGCTTGAGGTCTGGGGACCCAATGATTACGGATAGCATATACGCCAAGATGGCTATGAGGAACGATATGAACAGCGCCAAACCACATAGCACGTCCCAGGAGCCGCTGCTCCATTGGGCTGCCACCAGATTACGCATATCGTCCGCCCACTGCGCAAATGCCATGCTAGGAAGCAGCAGGATCAGGAGCAATGCAATTGTTTTTCTCTTCATTCAAATCATCCTGGTGAGGTGGCTTACGTCGACCTCCTCCCCAAGAACCTGTGACAGGTTTCTGATAAACGCTATGAGGAGTATGAAATTGAAAAGTGGGAGGAAGAGTGCTGCTATGAGTATGTATAGCGCTATATCGTAGAGGATGTCGAATATATTCGCGTAATTCGTCATTTCAATGTGGCCAGGACCTTCGGTGGCGAGATTTGGGTCAAGGTAGCTAGGGTCATGGGCATCCATATATCTGTGGTAATTCACGTCCAGGGAGAGTTCATTGACATAGTCCCATGCTCCAACGGTAGAAACTGAGGCGTCCACATCTGCGTCAATCAAAAGATTCCCCTCAATGATGCCTGCATTTATGATTAGTAGGAACGGATAGAATAGGTAGAAACCCAGTGCTATTGCTATGAGTGAACCTCCAAATCTCCTTATCGGCTCAAAACACCTGCACACCAGTCCCACTGGAAGCAGTATGTTGAACATCATTATCTCAACTGCCTTCAGCATCCTGAGGTGGGCTATACTTGTTATTACACCACCAATAAGGACTGAGTTCATGGAAAATGACAACAGCCCACCTATGGCTGAGAGACCCTGCAACGGCCGGAGGTCTATGCCGAAACCGCCTGGGCTCGAACGCACATACGTCATGGATATCCCGGAAATTACTGAATTCATTAGGGACATCGAAACATAGCTCTTGTATGATGTGTCCCTGAGCCACCGAACATATTCCTTGGAATATTCGAATAAATCATCAGTGTGTCCAGGCGGAACATCGACCAAGAGGGACGGTTTTATGTATGTGCATGTGAATGTCATGAAGCCGAATATCCCTGCCAGAATCATTCCGGTAATCGCTATCTGGAATATCTCCTTCTTGCACCACGCCGCCAGACCTGGTTTCCCAAGGAGATGTGAGATCATGTATAGTGCGGAGATTATGAAGAATGATATCAGCATGCCGAGCATGCATATGTCCGGCCATGAGCCGAAGCGGAGGTTCCAGTAGTTTGTTATCTGTATTGCATCGCACGCAGTCGGTTGCGCATGCGCAATGCTGATAAGGAGCAGGAACAACGCCAATGTCCTTAATGTCCTCCTGTACATCATATCAACCTTGTTATGCTACTCAGATCGACGTCAGCACCAAGGATATTCGCCAGCCCTCTTGCGAATGTGAATGTGATGAAGACGTTTATTATTGGAAGAATCATCGTGAATGTTATCACTGCATAGAACATCTCCTGCACTATGCCGGTATCGCCGAAGAGATTGGCGCAGAGATATAACGGGAGCGAGAGGGACGTTACACCGACTACCATAATGAGCCTTGCGATATACCATAAGTAGTTGAGTATATTTAGATCGCCTGAACCAAATGGGTTTCCCTTGGCGAAATTGAAGACCCATGCATTGAAATCTGTTATGAGCAGAGCATGATTGACTGATGAATAGTGATTTGTCGCTATCTCCATGTTAAGCACGAATGTGAGTGGGTATACTACATAGAAAGCTATTGCAATGGCTATCAGGACCGCGCCTAGGCCTCTTGTGAATGGCATTGAGCGGAAGACTATACCAAGCGGAAGGAACAGCTTGAACATGTAGTTCTTGGAGAACTCCAGTATCGCGTATTGGATCTGGACTGCCCATATTGCTATTCCAAGAAAATTCAACCCATAGCCAACGAAATGGAACAGTGGCGTGAAGAGCGCTCCTGGCTGTATGATGAACCCGATACCCATTGGCATGACCCTGATTGTGGCGTCCTGGAAAAGGCCGAGGGTCACATTAAGGTACAGGAGGGCTGTGAACTCTGCAATGAATATTGCATTGATGTTTGCAAGGTAGTTCTGGGCTGCATCGAAGATGTTGTTCGCACTAATGTCGAAAGGGCCTCCGCTTGAGGTGGCCGTTATGCCTGGGATGAGCATAGTATCCAGAAAGCTGAAGAACACCATGAGTATGCTGAGCATTATGACAACAGCTGCTGATTGGAAGAATTCGTTTTTCGCCCAGAGCACAAGATCCTGCACATTGAGCAGTGTGCCGACCAGGTACACTATGGAGATTATCATGAATGATATGGCTGTTGCGATGATTGCTATTGGGAGCCAGTCGGGGAGATCTGATGGAAGAGCCCCCCCAATTGAAGAAACTGTCAGACCGGCGCACCCGCTGAGAAGAACTGCTGCTAGGAGCAGTGGGAACGCCTTAAATGCAAGTCCGTTCTTCTTCATCCAAAACACATCATATGAATTTGGTGAGGCCTGCGATCTCAACATCTCCGCCCAATGCTATGGAAAGGCCCCTCACGAAACCTATTGTCACCATAAGGGCAATAAATGGGATGAATGTCGCATATACCAGCATGACGCCAGTTTTCTCCAGATACCCGCCATCGCCTATGATGAAATCTCCATTTATGTATGGAAGAATGCTGTTATATAGCCCCCCGCTGTTCACCCTCATTTTTATGAGCCTGTCGAACAGGGTCTCCCCAACAGCAAGCTCTGGATGGACGACGTTCATGAGGTCCTCATCAACATATGAGAAGAGAAGGTAGCTGTCTATGTTTGTATTGTAGCTAGTTGAAAGTGCCCTGTCCTTGTAGATTGTATTGAGCCAGATATTGTGGGCCAGTACATAAATCAATGGATATACGAGGTATAAACCTACGGCTATTGCTATTAGCAGGCCGCCGAGCTTCCTTGTGAAGAAGAACGACCTAAGCACCAGTCCCATAATCATCAGGACTGGGAACAGGGTAGACTCTATATAATTCAGCAGCAGCTGTTGCATCTTCATGACCATCATGATTTTTAGCACTGCATCCAGTGCAGTTGTCAACGTCTCCGCAGGTATCCCAAGCCCTGCGAGCGGAACGACGTTTATGCCGAAGTAAGGAGGCGCGAATAATTCCACACCTAACGAGAGGCCCCTCAGTAGGGTGAACACGGTGTTGGTGACAAGGATGCTATTTGCCAGTTCTCCTGCGTCATCATACATCACTTGCATGTATTCGTGGGCGAGCAGGATATGGCAGTTCGGAATGCCGGATGGAGATACGGTTGCTGCATCGCATAAGTCGAATGGAACACCGGATGCCGCCCCAGCTGCGTTGATCTCTGAAGCGATGGTCTGTTGCATCAAGAACAGCACGCCCATTATTGAGCCAACAATGACTGCTGATGCAATGACCTGGAAGAACTCGCTCTTCGCCCATGCAAGGAGCATCTGGTTGCTCAGGAGGTATGCAATCATGTAAGCTAGGGCGACGATGAACGCAGATATCAGAATCGCTAGGAGTGCCAACGTGATCCATGAACTCCAGTAGCTCATGAGGGTGTAATGGCATCGCGTTGGTTCTGATAAAGGGTTTGAGATGCATTCAGTGCCTGGGCAGCATGGAGGCTCTAGGCCTAAATCGATTAAAGCTTGGTCACAGCTATCTCCAGGTACCGTGCATGCCCCTCCCCCTGGTGCGAAACGGGATACGCATCCAAACGAGATTAGGAGAATGAACAGGAACAATGCAATCATTCTGTTGTCCATTATATCATCCTGTATGGTGTACTATCGCTTTGGTTAGGGCTTTGATAAATGTTATAGTTATTGTAATGCTGAGAACTGGGAAGAACGTGGCTGCGAGGATAATGTCAAGATTCCTGATGTCATAGAATAGTGTGGTGAGCGGGCCGAAGAACAGGTTTATGAGGAAGAATGCCCCTGGACCCGGGAGCGGGAACCCAGGCAAACCAACAAAGCTGGTCCAATTACCCTCGTCATCAAGCGCAAGTGCATCCATCACCTCTGATGCCATCACATATGTCAGTGGAAACACTATGTAGAACCCGAATGCCACAGCTATTACGAACGAGCCTGCATCGCGTGTCCATGGGAACACGCGCATCACGAGGCCCAGTGGGAGGAGGATATTGAATGCTATCTGTTCTATTATCTCGAGCCCTATCTTCTGGACCATAAGGTTCCCTGAGAGAAGGGCAATGATGGCGATTACTGAGCGTATATGCTGCGCAATTGCGCTGAGTCCGGGGAACATCGGTTTAATGAACATTGGGTTTGTGGCAGATGCTATCTGGAAGTTCGCCATGAAATCGAGCTGCGCAACTATCCCGTAGAGACTGTAGATTATAGATATTCCCTCATGGTAATTCGAAGTCAGGAATTGCTCCGCAATATCGAATGCATCGCCCCCTGCAAGGTCTGTTGAAACGACGCATGAGATGTCTGCAATGAATATCATGCTCGATGCGATGACAGCTGAAACTATTACCTGGTAGCTCTCGTTCCTCGCCCAGGCCTCCCACTCAATCCTATGCAGAATCCTTGAGACCATATATGCCAACGATATTATGAGGACCATGATGAGCAAGGATAACATTACCCAAATATCCCTGCCATACATCTGACCAGTGAAACATTCAAGTACCATTGATATCACTCATAATGCCCTCGTGAGGCCAAGTATCGATGATTCTCCGCCTATGGCCTCGGAGATACTCTTGAAGAACGTTATGCATATGATGATGTCCAGAATCGAAAGGACTACTGCCGCCATGACGGGCCACAACAGGTATGGAATCCATGACTCGAGCACCATCAGCACAAAGCTAGGCAAGTGAAACGGCGATACAAGATATACCAGCATACCTTCGCTTATGTCGATGACCCTTGATTTTGATGCCGGAGCCTTACCCATGTTCCTGACCCACCAGCACTTAGAGAGCATGGAATTGCATGTCCCGGGGGATAGGTCAGTGAGATCGACAAATGGCGCGAAGTCTGTTTGGTCAAGGTCTGGGAACGCGCAATTCCCCGATATGTACGTTGGTGGGTTCGTCTCATCAGGATATGTGACGCACTCCCCTGAGCAGGGGCAGTCTGCATCCACAAGACAGTTGTCCGGGTCTGGGGCTGCGCATGCCGAGTCGGTAGTATATGCAGTGGAATGCATATTTGCAGGGGGGAATATATTACACTCCTTGCTCCCGAAGAAATCCTCGTAGCAGGGTATGCCGCAGCAATCAGCATCGGTGATGCATGGGTCCCCGATCTCCTGGGTGCATGACGTATCCACAACAAGCTGGTGGTGGG
>JBDRKD010000033.1:0-4517 GCA_043814255.1 Microcaldota archaeon | reverse complement strand
AGAGTCTCCGCATAGACGTCAGTTACTCCACCATACGTATAAACGCTGATGGATATCTCGTGGCCTGATACGCTTGAATTCTCAACATTATCAGGCACGGTTATATAAATGGAGAATTTCGCAGGGGGTCCTTGGACATAAACTGCGTCTGCAGCCTCCGCGATTTTTGTGACTGCATGTTTTGCATACGCGACACGCAGGTCCGCAGTGGTGCTGCTTATGGTAAATGTTGTCTGTGCCCAAAGAACTAGAAGGATGACAAGCATGAATCCAACGATTATGACATATTCGGTTGTTATCTGGCCTCGGCTCCCTCTCATGAAGGGATATCAACGACTAGGTTTATAAATTTATTCAGTGGCAATCGTTCGATGAGAAAGTATATTTTGCTTGCTGAAAAAATGGGTGCTGAGGGCGCTGAGATTTTCCACCTGAAAAGCCAATCATATTCTATTTCAGAGGATGGGGGTGGGATAGATTCGGCAGAGTATAACTCGACACAGGGATATTGTATCAGGATCGTGAAAAATGGCCGTGTTGGCTTCTCCCATTTTACAACAGAAGAGGACGCCGGAAATTCCATTAAGATTGCCCTCTCACTCTCGAAATTCTCGAAACGAACAGGGCTTGAATTTCCGGATAAGTCGAAGTACCAAAAGGTCGATGTCTTCGACAGTAGGGTCAGTTCCCTTGATGGAGAGGGTGGGATAAGGCTCCTTCGGGAACTGGTTTCATCGATTGAAAAACCAGCTAAGCCGACCCACTGTGGCTTGGAATGTGAAGTGGTTAATGTCGAGCTTGAGAACAGCTCGGGCCTCTCAATACACGAAAAATCGACAGGTATCTCGTGTTTTGCCCATTGCAATGTTGGGAAGAGCGGGGGCTCGTCCTTTCGGATATCCACACATCTCGATTTCAGTCCTTCTGAAGTTGGGTTGGAGGCATCGCAGAGGGCGAAGGACATGGTAGGTGGAAAAATGATTGGTGGTGGTGGGATGCAGGTTGTGTTTGAAGCTGAGGCTCTCCATTCGCTCATTTCCTCTCTTCTGCTCCCATCGTTCCATGGGAAAAATATCTATAGGGGCGTCTCAATGCTCCGGGGGAAACTTGGGAAGCGCATTGCTCCTGAATGCCTGACGTTACTCGATGACCCACTGAGCAAAGGACCTGCGATGGAAGCGTTCGACGGAGAAGGTGTCCCGGGCAAACAAAAGGCATTGATAAAAGACGGAGTTGTATCCAGCTTCCTTTTCGACTTGGAAACTGCGTCCATGTCTAAAGAACATGACCCTGCGCCGGGGAATTGCCATCGCAGTTCTTATATGGCTATGCCGAACATAGGGGTGAGCAATATCATTATCGAACGAGGGGATTGTGGAAACGCACTCGAGGCATGTGGGAACGGACTTTTAGTGTGCTCTGTCTTTGGGGAACACACGGCAAACGACCTGACTGGGGAATTCTCTGTTTCTGTTGATAGGGGGTTTGCTATAGAACGCGGTGAGAGAGGGGCTCCGGCAAGAGGCAACGTCATATCGGGGAATATCTTCGAACTCTTGAAAAGAATCTCAGCTGTAGAAAAGAGATTGGAGCGATACGCAAACATCATGACCCCGAGAATTGCTTTCGAAATAATGGATGTTGTCGGCTGAACTATTCTGGTCTTCCCTGGAGATTGCCGTGTATCATGTGTTCGAATAGTGCCGGGCTTGAATTCAGGCGGTATTTTATGAATACCAACCCAACGAAGCGATCGTCCCTGCTGAGGCTTTCCAACCCAGCGGTGCCATCAGCAGTATAACAATATACGCTTACGTCAAAAGGCTCGCTTGGGGCGATTATTGGAAGGGTAAAGAATGCTGGTACTGGTTGGGGAAGCGTTATTCCATCAACTACCGGCCTCTGGCTAGGCATTGGGGCTTCGTTCCAGCTCTTCCCATACGGCAGCGCTGTTCCTGGGTCCACGTCCTCAGCACTGCATAGAACCCCGGAGATAACTATTGACTCCTCGAATTGATTGTATATCTTAAGAGTAGCCATGCTGTTGCCTTCTTGTATATAATACGATTCGCAATCCAATCCTTTCTGAAAGATGCATATCTGAAGCTGGTCTGGGAATATCCAGCTCCACACGCCCATGTAAGAGAGGGCGATAAGGATTATTATAACGACTGCTGAGGCGATTGTATAATTACTAAGGTATTCAGTTGATGTTTGGCCTTTTAACACCATGAGTAGCTATTGCGTAGTAGGTATAAAAACTTTCGCTTGGGTAACGTGGGGTCAAAAAATGAGGCGGTGTTATTTCGTAAAAATATCCAATATGGCTATTATTATTAGGAAAATGGAAATGCCTGCCAGTCCAAAGAGCGGGATGTATTTGACTCCGCTCTTCTTTGAGCCTGTTTGGATTACTGATACTATGAATGATGCAATAACTGCAGTTATTATGATTGCCGCGAATGAAAACCAGAAGAACTGGCCGGGCGTGATTCCAGGGGAAGTGGGCACAAGGAATCCCAGCTGTGGCACGGGTGAAGAATCTGACATCTGGTCCCATATCCTCTGCAACACGCTGATGAGTTTATATGAAACCGAATATAGGAATGGTGCTCCGATAATGGAGGCGAATGTTATGAATATGACGTACATGAGCATGCTTGCGCTTATCTCCTTTCTTAGGAGCTGGATGCGTCGGATATCGTCTGCAGTGTCTTCAAGTATCCCCGCCATCGCGCCGCCAGAGGATATGCCGTGATTTATGAGGCTCACTGTCCTCCTGAGAATCTGAGACTTGAACCGATCGCTCAGGTGATTCAGGGTTTCGGATAATGATTCCCCCCCATATGTTCTCTTGGCCACGAGTTCAACCTCTTGTGAGAGGAGACCGAACTCTGGTCTTGCAGCGAACCACAGCGCTTGGTCCACTGGCATCCCCGCCCTTACATTGGATGCTGCTATCTGAAGGAAATCTGGAAGCACTGTTTCTATCTGGTTCTTTCTGGTCTCTATCCTAAGAACGACCAGAAGATATGCAAAGAGGAGGACTGCAGCGGTAGCTGAAACTGAAACAATCATCGATGCATATGCTGGGAGATTAAGTGTGGAAGAAGTCCCGGCTGCCATTGCGATCACAAATACACACAGGAGGATTGTTATCCCGGCGAATGACTCGGGCGCAATGTCTATTCCTGCCATCTTCAATGAATACTCGATTGTTTTGAGTATATTTCTCGGAACGAACCTTCCAAGTATATCATATGCTTTTTCTTTCATGCATACAACCTCGGCCTTGCGGATTCAACCATTGTGAGGAAGATATATTGGAGAAGCGCCTGGATTGAAAGGGCCATCACAAGCACATCAGTACCTATACTGATACTCACAAAAGATAACACGATTATGGTAAGGACAACTCCCAGAGAGGGGAGTATGACACCAACAATCATATAGAACATCGCAAGAGGATTAAGCTTCTGGCCATATGCCTTGAGCTCTATCTCCTGTTCCCTGCTGACCTGCTCAAGAATCCCCTCAAACGCCACAGTGATGTCTGACCCGGAACGAACGCTACTTGCAAGTTGGCTGGTAATGCGCCCAAACGCCCTTGAGGGATTGGTCTCGGCTATCTCTCTCATCGCAACATCTATGGAAATGCCAATTGTCGTCTTCTCAACTATCTTGGAGAATTCTTCGCTCACTTCCCCATAGCCATCTGTAACGCTAAGAATCGCATCGAATAGCGATATGCCTGAACGGAGTTCTATGAGTATCTGCCTCCCGGCGAATACTATGTCCATATCGATATCCCTCTTCCGCCTCAACATCCTCACTTCCGGTACCTTCATCATGTAAAGGAATGTCGATGTGAATACCAATGGAACCAGTGGAATCAGGAGCATTGGTGGTACTGGCAGTGTGATAAAAAGCATGTAGAGGAGCGCGGTGATAACTGCAGTTAGAACCGATGCCCATGAGACTGATTTTAGAACAAAATCCTTTGGATCCATCTCCATGTTTGCCAAGGCCAGGTCTCTCTTCAACTGCGGGAATCTGCTGGTTATGTGTAGGAGAAGAACCTGCATGAATTCAGGGTATCTTCTTTTGTCCTTGTTGGAGGTCATGCGTCACCACTTTCTTTCTTCTTCCGGTATTTCCGCAACTTGGAGATTGGGTCTTCGTTGGTTTTTTTCTCTCTGTTGCGTTCCTTCCATCTCTTCGCCAGTTCATCCAACTTCTCGGAGTCTAACTCATCAGATATCGTGGTGGGCTTCTTGATCTCAACAGTATCTATACGCTTCTTGGTTTCGGCTATCTTCTCAAGCACGCTTAGGCGTGACCGTATCTTCTTTACCCCCACATCAACAGCTGACCCATTTAATTGCTGCTTTGGCTCTGGTCCGATTGCTGGTTTTTGGATTTCTTTTGATTCTGGTTTTGGTTCAAGTTGCACTTTTGGTTCTGGTTCCGCCTTTTGTTTGGGTATCTCTTTTTGCTCTATTTGCAGTTCTGGTTGT
>JBDRKD010000032.1:0-21149 GCA_043814255.1 Microcaldota archaeon | reverse complement strand
GCGGTAATGGCATCCAATGCCCTCGCCGAACGGATTACGTATGTTGAGAATGACAATAGGATTTCTGAAGTTACCCAATCGGCGATGGAACAACTGACAGAAAGCCCTGGGGACCCATCGAACTGGAAGAGTTTCGATGTGAACAGCGTTGGGCTTGCTGAAAGTATGGGTGTATTGGATTCCGGAAAAATTAGGGTATTCATATCGCTCATGGGTGATAATGAGGGATATGACAAAGCCAGAGGGATGCTGTCACTCAATAGACAAGGGGGGGCACACAGGTTCAACCTTAGGGTGGAGGGCATGGATGGAGTGGGGATATATTCCGCTGGTCCGGAAACACCAAAGGATGTAGCTATCGCATCTGCATCAAAGGTGATGCTTATGGATGGAAGGCCCGTTAGATTGTCCCTGAGAGTTTGGGGAGTGGAGAGAGGGGTATGAAAGGATTTGTATTCACGATAGATTCGCTTTTCGCTGTGGTCGTCTCCATAACGATTGCTCTCTCATTCTACTCACTCCTTGAACAGATGGATGCAGAACCTGTGGGAAACCATGCTGAACTGGACATATTATCTGCTTTGGATAAGATGGGGGGAATTGACTCTGTTAGCCCCAGAGAACTTGAAACCATGCTCTCAACATACAACAAATGCGGCACGCTCACAATAAGAACAAACGGGCGAACAGTACGTGAAGTTGTAGCCTGCGGGTGTAATTCAGATGAGTTCTACTCTGGGGCAAGGAGTTTCGTTAGGCATTCTATTGATGGGAAGTATTCGGTTGCCGTGCTGAGAACGTGCCTGAAGGTCGATTAGATGAGAAAGGGATTTGTATTCACTATTAGCTTCTCCCTGTTTTTCCTACTGTTTATCTACACTGCCTCGATATATCTAAATATGATCCAGATGAGGGAATCTTCAATGGAACGAGCTGACCTAGGAAGGGACATGTACTTTGCAGATGATGTCGCGTATGATTATCTCTCATTGTGGAACATGGAAATGGAAATCAGGAATGAACCACAGGTCGTCTGGACTGTCCGCGAGAGCGTTCCGCATGACGGGATTGAGAATCTGTTGTTAGGATATGAGGAGTTTATCTCAACTGAATACTCTGATAGCGTCAACACCCTACTCCATGCTGAGCTTGACAGGGAAGGGACTCTGCACCTTGAACCGCATGGAGTCAGATATTATCACCCGAATGTTAGGGAGATTGCTGTCGACGGACACGTATCTGAGTACAGGATACAAGTAAGGCTTGACAGGAGCTGTGGTGGGTGCTCCGGCTCAGAGAACTGGAACTGGAACGATGTTGGGGATGGACCCAAAGTCATATTGGATTTGATGGATGTGAATGGAACGGTAATCACCATTGGTGGTAGAACCAGTGGTCATGTGAAAATAAACGGCACGAACACATTCTACGTGACTATTGAGAACGGTGGTGTATTTGAGATCAGGTTGGGTAAACTGTTGTTATTAGAATTCTCGAATGTCGATGCTGAAACTGAGATAAGGATGGTTGTTCCTGGGGATTCTGCCTTGAAACTCTATGCACCAGTTAGACTAGATGTTGGAGAAAGAGCATTCCAGAGAATAGCTCTTATTGAAAAATAGTGCTCTTTGGATAATCACTCACACGTTCCAACTAGTGGATTCTGACCCCTGAATGTGAATTGCCTTCCCGTACTTGGGTCAACATATAATATGCGTATGTTGAAGGCATATGGTTCCCCGATTATGCAACTGTGGCCAGAAACATTTATGTTGCCAGTTAGTCCGGGGGGAATTGTGAGTCCCTGAGGGGAGATGACACCTGCATTATCAATGATAACACTGGAAACCTGCACTGTGAAAGGCCGGTTGTTCTTCACAGTTATCTCAGCAAGTGCAGGGGATATCTTATAGTTTGGTAATATGCCGATCTCAGCAATGCTGCTCCAGTATGCCTCGCTCTGCTGACGAGTTATGCCACCTGAGAGGCCTTGGAAACCGCCAAGGACTCCGACAACGATGAGCGCTATGATTACTACCACCGCCAGTATAATCAGATATTCTGTCGCTGCTTGCCCACGATTCTTCACAGATTCACCAAAGAGATATTTTCCTTCTCCATTTATAAAGCTTTTTGGTCTTTCCTTTTCTATTTTGAGATATTGCCCAATCCTTGGAACGTGCATCTCCTTCTCGGCTTCGCGTTGAAAGAATCCGAAACATATTTATTGCTTGGTTCAGTATGGGTAATCTCTGTGTTCATATGTCTTCCCTATTTTCTGATATTGCCCGGGATATCTTTCTTAAGGCGGAAACTGAAGGACACCTATCGTCAGACATCAACGCCATAACTGAGGGGGCAGCACATGACAGGACAACGTGCTCTGCCAGGGGCACATGTGACGTACTCACCGAATATGGGAGCCACGCATACATCAGCAAGATAACCTCACGGAGTGCTTCGCAGACAAAGGTTTTCTTTGGAGAACCGGATGCTGAGACAAAGGAGATAGCCCTGGCTGTCGCGCGCTATTTGAGTGAGAAAGGGATAGAGCTTGTATGGATTGATAGGACCATGGGCATGCACCCGGCCCACTCAACGCATTGTAGAACGGTTGTCACAAAGCCATATGTAAGACTGCTTAACATGTGGGACAGGTTACTCTTTCATGCAGAGAGAAGGGATTATGGGAAACACGACCAGATATTGATTCAGGTTCCAGAATGGGAAACCGTCGCACCAAAATACCTCCCTGGTTGGTGCGAGAAACAAAAATCAAAAGGAAAACCGCTGCGAAGAATATTCGTTGATGCGAACGCAAAAGTAACCTTTGTCCTCGGGAGTGATTATTTCGGGGAGGTAAAGAAGGGCCACCTCAGGATGGCGATGTATGGTGAGAAGAACAGGTACAATAAGAGCAAAGGAAGGGAAGGGGGTTTGGGCGTTCATGCCGGTGGAAAAGTCATACGGACAAAGAATGCGAAGACTGGGGAAACTCGTGATTTTGGGGCACTTTTCTTTGGGTTGAGCGGGACAGGAAAAACCAGCCTCTCAGTACATCACTTCTGGATGGATGGAGAAGGGGAACGGGTTATCATAAGACAGGACGATTTCTTCGTCCTTGATGCTGCAGGCAAGGCATATGGAACAGAGGATAATGCATACATAAAGACAGAGGGCCTTGAAGCAGAAGGGCAGCCGCTGCTCTATCAGGGGGCGATTGAGAAAAATACGCTTCTTGAGAATGTCTTTGTAGACCCTAAAACTCGCAAAGTCGATTTCTTCAAGTACGATCATCCATTCACACCTAACGGGAAATGCCTGAATGGGAGAGGCATTGTTGTAAGGAGCGAACTCGTTGCGAACGGCGTGAAACAGGCAGATGAAAACATCGACCTGGAATCTGTTGATATGATCTTCTTCATAACAAGACGGGATACTATCGTTCCACCTGTCGCCAGTTTATCTGTCGAACAGGCGGTAGCGTTCTTCATGCTAGGTGAATCGATAATCACCTCTGCAGCCGACCCTGTGCGCGCAGGACAATCGGTACGCGAGGTCGGCACCAATCCGTTCATCGTGGGGTCAAAGGACGAGGAAGGGAATATATTCTATGAACTCTGCAAATCGAATCCGCGCATGAGGTGTTATCTCCTAAATACTGGGAGTTTCGGTGGGAGGACAACTGAACTTGGAAGAGATACGCTTGATGAGAATTGGGCAGAGGAGTCTGCGGAGAGATTCTCAAAGGGGATTGAACACCAGCGGGTTGGGGAGAGCATAACTCTTTCAGTGAATGGAAAAGACATAACCTATAGGATTGCACTAGTGAAAACAAAGGCGACGTATAGGGGGAAGGAGATTGTGGATCCGAAGAAGATAGGTGAGCTTCTCAAAAAGGCCAAGTTGGGGGAGATTAGTAAACGTGATGTTGCTGTTTATGAGGATGCGATGCTCGAAGCAGATAAGATAAGCGTGAAGGACTCGTGCACAATCATAAGGGAAATCGCAAGGGGGACAGTTGAATGGTGTGATGACAGCGAGTGGCACTACGAGGTAGCGAAGGATGTTCCAGGGTTGGATATGGGGAGATTTGACTGGAAGAAATACTACTCGGAAGAGGAATTTCACTCAATGACCGAAGCACTGCGTAAGGAGAGGGTGGAATGGTTAGGGATGTTCGGTGGGCTGAGAAAGGAGATACAGGATGTTATCGGCTGAGAACATAAGGGCCGCTTTTGTGCATCCTGAAACCAAGAGCCATCATTAGCCCAGGATGAATCCAATCAGATATGTTTTTGCGAGATAGAAGAAAATGATTGAATTTGCAAGTATCAACGGGGCGTACCTGAGACCGTTGAGTTCTCTCCCATGATGTATCACTCCAATCATGAGGCTTGCCAGTACAGATGTTATAACGAGCGTACAGATTGAAGTCATGAAGATGAAATCGGGGGATACGGGGGCGCTCATACCAACACCTATCTGCTTTGAGAGGAATGACTCCGATGTCTGGATTTCGGAAACCATGTCAATGAATTTTATCGAAATAGTCAGGAGTGCCGGCATGGCAATTATCACGGTGAACAGGATGAACACTACATACATGTTTGTGCCCGCTATGAGGTCCCTCCTTAGCTCCTGATTCTCACGTATATCTTCCGCACTTGTTTCAAGTACTTTTGAGATTGAACCACCTGAGCGAAGGCTTGATGCGAACAGGAGTATTGTGCGGGCCAATACCTTGGATCTTATGCGTTTGGATATTTCAGAAAGTGTATCTATGAATGACTCTGACCCGAGGGATTTATTTGTTATATAAATTATCTCGTTATGAAGTGGACCGAATTCTGGGCGGGTGGCCATCCTAAGGGCGACCATGGGAGTGATACCAGCCCTTATGTTCGATGCTGTAAGCTGGAGTAGGTCCGGCAAAATCCTCTCGGACAATATCCTCCTGTCCTCCATCTGGAAATAGAGGAGGGTGTATACCATAGATATCGCAAGTACGAAAACCAAACCAGTAAGCAGGTAGACCAAGAGGGGTGAGAATGTCGAATAGACTATGAGGAGTATATGCGCAAATATTGAAAGGGAGATTGCTGTGATGAAGGCAGCACCTATCCATTCGCGTGGATCCATCCTCATCCCGGCGAACAGCAGCAACTGGCTTATGTAGATTTTGAGTTTCTTAGGGGCCAATTCACCAATTTGATATAGCATATAATCACTCACATATAAACTAGCGGACGGCGTATCTTAACGTATTTTATAATGGCATACTCCGCCATGAAACAGATGGATAAGAGCACGATGAATGTTGACTCCTGGATACTTGTGGTGCTGAACGAGGAGAGGATGGTCATCAATGTCGCCCCAAGACTTGGTATCGCGATGGCAACTATGAGGTACAGAAGGATCCATAGGTTCATCTCCTGTGTATATGATTTCACGTTTGATTTTTGGAACTGGCGCATATTGTCAACTAGGTCCTTTATTGTTCCCTGAAGGCTGGCTCCAGAACGAAGAGCTATAACTATCTGCCATATTGTTTTCTTCATGAATTCTGATTCACTCCTTGTCGCCAGCTTCTCAAGAGCAATATCCTGGGCCTCCCCGGCGTTGATGTCCTGAATCACCCCCTTGAATTCATGTGAGACAAAACCATGCTCTGAAACAGAAACGCTTTTCATTGCTTCGAAAAGAGTCATACCGGACGTTATCTGTATGTGTAGGTCCTTAAGGGCATAAACGAGGTCTCTGTCAAGACTCTCCACATATTTGCTCACAAGTATCCTAGGATAGATGATGAATAGCGTGAGGAACAGAACAAATGTCGCCAGTGTCGGCAATATTATGGAGCTGAATGGCATATATGCGTCCTTCATCCTCACGAGAATGAATACTATGGCGGCCCAGATGATTGCATTCATAACGGACATGATGAAATACTCGCCTTCATCAACATCGCTCTCAAGCGCCCGCAGGTAATAACCCATTCCAAAGGGGGCTGAAAAAAGATTGCCTATGCCTAAGAATACCTGGGCTATGCGTTTGGAAACAGACCAGGGAACAATAAATAGGGGGATTCGGATATCTACACCTCAAAGATTTGGCTTCTTCCCGGATTTTGCCATTTTGAGAACATTGTCTGGCTCTTTGTAATAGAGTGCCATAATATCCCCAACCTGGTCAACGGAACGCCATTTGTGCTTAGACAACCACTCGAGTATGAACTTTTTATCCTTTAAGTCTTTGTTTATCTCATCAATCGACATCCCAGTATGTGTGTTCAGTTCCTCCACTATTCTCATGCTATCGTTTTCCTTTTGGAACACATCCTGCCTGGGCCTCCACCGGAATATGGGGTTCAGTGAAAGCATTTCCACGGACGACGAGATTACCTCGGTGATCTCGTAAGTGCGCCTAATTCCCCTCCTCCTGTCACGGTACTGAACTACGAGAAGGTGTAGGGATTGTAATTCAGTATTGGGTAAGTCAAACGGAGGATTGGTCAGCCTCCTAAGGACTTGGGGCGCAGTATCGGCATGGAATGTAGAATAGACCGCATGTCCGGTGTGCATTGCTTCGAATAGAACCTCTGCTTCGCGTTTTTTTCGGACCTCTCCGACAACCATTCTGTCCGGTCTCATTCGCAGTGATGATACCATGAGATCAAGCATGTTCACTTCCCCATAGCCTTCTGGGTTTGGGTTCCGGGTCACCAATGGCACCCAATTCCATTTGAGATATTGAGGTATCGAAAGTTCACGTGTGTCCTCAATTGTTATGATCCTATTCGATGGAGGTATGAGCGCGCACGTTGTGTTCAGCGTGCTCGTCTTCCCGCTTGCTGTTCCACCGACAACAAGCACGTTCATCTCATATTGCATGCAAAGCCAGATGAATGCCGCCATCTCTGAAGACATCGTGTGGTTAACTGGGTTTATGAAATCGATTATTGTCCATGGGTCTCTGGCGAATCTGCGGATGGTTATCGTGTTTCCAGCTGTTGAGATTGGGAAGAGTGTTGCATTAACCCTGTCGCCGGTGTCTAAGTATGCATCAAGAATCGGGGTGAGAACAGTTATGTCCCTCCCGGCTTTCCGGCCTATCTGTGCTGCATAGTTATATATCTCATCCTCGCCCCCGAGCCAGATGTTTGTCTTAAGCCATCCGAGCGTCTTGTGGTAAACTGACAATGGAACAGACGCCCCGTTTATCGCTATCTCCTCCAGGTTGTCGTCAGCCATCAAAAACTCCACAATTCCGAGTCCGTACATCTCGTGTATGAGAACCCCGGCAAGTGTGTTGGAAATTTTTTCGTTTAATGTTGGGAACATATTCTTTAATTCAATCATTGCCGCCTTGTGAAAGTTCTCCCTTATTGCCTTGGACTTCCGTACATCTATGAGTTCACTTGCCTTAATCGGGATGTTCCTCGCAAGCCTATCCCGAACATATGCGAGTATGCACTTGGTGTACGGCCCTATGGATGGAATATCGAGATCATATATCGGCCGGCTTTCCTTCTTCACATCGAGAATAGAGACCTTGGCATCTGCCAGGTGCGCTTTTAGAGGATATTGTGAAAGTTCCTTTCCCTTGTATGAGACAAACACTTTTGGGGCAACTGGTTTCAGAAGCTTTATCCAAGGTTTCGTGGTTACATCAATAGGATATGTGAGTCCGACAATACCCCTAGATTGTAGGGCCTTGGATACCCTCTCAATCTGATGTGGATCCACATCAAGTTGCTTTGCAAGCTGAGCAGCATTCGCAGAATTGTTCATTGAATGCTCGAGTATACCGCAAATTTCATCAGCGAGTGTTTTTATCATAGTAAACTTTTGCGTAGTATGTATATAAATTTTAGGCTTCTGGGGCACTAGTTCTGGCCGCTTAATCACTAAAGCCTCTTTGGCCCTGCCCGCCAACCATAAGGTTCTTGGTCCGTATATGGGGTCCTCCATCACTGACCGGGACCCCTTGGCCCATTTTTCCACATATCCCGGGACTTTCAGTGAAATCGTTTCCAACTGCATCAACGTTTTTTAGGGATTCTAGGATATTCCCGCTTAAGAGGATATCCCGCACAAGTTCCTTTTTTCGGCCGTTCTCTATGATGAAGCCTTCCTCTGCAGAGAAGATGAAATATCCGGTTGTAGTGTCAACGCACCCCCCACTTGTGCCCTTGACATATATCCCTTTTCGAACTCCCTCAAAAAGCTCATCGGTATCCATTTCCCCCTTCTGCATACACGTGTTACTCATGCGAACTATTGGGATATTTGCGAAACCCTGTGCCCGCGCGTTCCCTGTTGGTTCGACACCAAACTTATTGGATGTTTCCCTGGAATGGAGGAAAGAAACAAGTTTTCCCTTTGATACAAGCGCCGTCTTTGAAGACTCGGTCCCCTCATCGTCGAACCTGTAACTCCCGAATGCCATTGGAATTGTCGGATTGTCATATATTGTTACCAGTGGAGATGCGATGGTACTGCCCATTCTGGATTTTAGGATTGAACTGCCCGCAATGACTCCATCCGCCTCGCACGCATGCCCCAGGGCCTCGTGGCATAACAGACCGGTCATCCTGCCATCCATAATCACATCATACCTCCCTGGTGGCGCGGTCTTTGCAGATAGGAGTTCAAGCGCCCGCTTTGGGCATTCGCAGGCCATCTCGAATCCTGTCTTCACCACCTCGTAACCAGATGTCTTACCAACCCGTCCCGATGCACGCTCCATCAGACCGCCCCTCTTGGCAACTGAGGTGAATGATAGATAGACTCTAGAAAGCAACTGGTGTATACGCGTCCCCTCAGAATTAACGAATGTGTGGGAGGATGACGAATCTGCATAGCTGACTGTCCTGTTTGAGATGTGTTTGCCAGAAAGCATCGCCTGTATCTCGCGCATGTCCGAAACCTTCTGGTCTATCCCCACTTCACTAGGGGCCATCCTAAGGTTGGTTTTGCTCCTCCCAGAATGGGTGGGCTGAGGACTTAGACGTGATTTCCCACGCGATATGCTTGCCATCTTGAGTGCTTTTTCAAAAACAGATTCTAGGTCATGTAGGTTGTCCGAACTTGCCATTCCCCACGAACCACGCTCGAGAACCCTCACACCTATACCTTGGCTCTTCCCTGAAGAAACTGTCGTCTCCTTGTCTTTAATGCTTATGCTTGTTAAATCATTTACCACTTGCCTAAACTCGGCATAATCTGGATTGAACTTCCCCATTAAACCGAGTGCCTTGTCTTCCATGAAAAGAACTTGGAATCAGATTGATTCCCGGGCCATGAACGCGCCAAAGCCTGAGATGATTCCAAGGGTAGCCAGAAGCCCGCTTCCTGCCGGCCACAGAGGTATTACAAGGGCGCTTCCGATAGTCAGGCCAAAGGAGAGCACAACCCCTCCAGCAGTAAATGTTGTTATGAGGTGCTCCCTCTTGTCAAACTGGAATGAACTTGTTTCCTCGCTAACTAACTGTTTCTCTGCAATGTCGGGGGATTCCTGTTTGCCCATGTTGAAATCAGCCTGCTTTTGGATTATCTCAGAATCCGATGGGCTTTCGATAACCTGTACTGTGTCTTCCATTTCCATGCTCGCCGTAACGTTAGCAGTTATGGCAGGCTTTGGAGTTGGCTTGGCAGATTTCCTGCGGCTGGTGCTTGATTTGGTTTCTTTTGTTTTCTTCTTAGGCATAAACATCCCCCCCCAAACATAAATTATATATAAATTATGTATCCAGCAGTATATAAATTTACCCTGGCCTGCCTTGTTTTCCACCGCAATAGCTATTGATCATATTCAGCCGGTATGCTCATAGCGCTTTCAACGCCACTACAAGCAATTTTATGGTATTCTCAACGTCCTTAGAACTTGCGACGCCAACGCCACTGTGTATGTATCGCGTGGGAACGCAGACTGCGATTGATGGTATCCCTCCTTTTATATTGTGGACATGTGCAGCGTCGGTGGCTCCTCCTTCGACCACCTCAAGCTGATATGGGATCTTGTTCTTCTTCGCTGTATTTATGAGCCAATTGACCATTCCCTTGTCTGAGAGGTTCCCCCGACCGCTCCATTCAATCAATACTATGACCGGTCCACCATTCAGTTTTATGGAGGACTCGTCCTCTGTGCACTCGGGATGGTCTGCCGAGATTGTTGTGTCTATGGCAATGAAGTGGGAGGGGTCGTACCTATATGCGGAGACAGTCGCCCCTTTTCCGAATGTAGAGACCTCCTCCTGGACTGTTCCGACAAACAGGTAATCGCCCTTTACTTTCTTTGCTACTTCAAGCATCACGTAGCACCCTATCCTGTCGTCAAGGGCCTTCCCGGTAAAAAACCCGTTTGGGAGTGACGTGAATTCCGTTTTGAAGCATACCGGGCTCCCCACACGAATTCCGAGCTTCTCCACCTGTTTCCTGTTGCCTGCTCCGACATCTATGAACATGTGCTTGTATTCTATGGGCTTCTTGAGATCCTCCTCCTTAAGCAGGTGCGGTGGTTTTGTGCCTATCACCCCTTCGATTAGGTTCCCATTTCCTGTTTGGAGAAGGACACGCTGGTTAGGGAGAACCCTGTCATCAATCCCCCCAACCTTTATGAAACGTATGAAGCCTTTCTCGGTGATTGTCTTGACCATAAGCCCTATCTCATCCATGTGAGCTCCGAGCATGACCGGCTGCGCCTTGGGTTTTCCTGTTCTGCCTATCACATTACCCATCCTGTCAATAGTCACTGTCTGACAATGTTTCTTCAGTTCCTTTTTCATTAGAGTTGAAACGTCCCCCTCAAATCCCGTGGGGCCGAATGCGTTCGAGAGTTTCTCCATAAGTGGGTTCATGATCACACCTCGTTTAGAGATAGCGCACGCTTGTTTAAAAAACTTCAGTCCGTCGTAAATGCGGTGGAAAAAATCGAAAACTATTTAAAGAGGAAAAACAAAAGAAAGATGACTGAAATGGCCCGATGTTACTGGGCCCTAGAAGAAAGATTTAAAAGGAGAGTAAAAAAAGTATATGTGTATTGTTTAAGACGAGGTGGTCTTAATGAGTTTTAGGAGAGGACAGGCGGCCATGGAGTATCTTATGACTTACGGATGGGCAATCCTGGTCATTGTTATCGTGCTTGCCGCATTACTATATCTAGGTATCTTCAACCTAGACCCGCCAGAGGTGTGCACAATGCCTGCTGGTATGACATGCCCAAAATCATATCTTTCGAGTGCAGCTGATCAGCTGAACGTTACCTTAGTGAACGGACTTCAGAAATCCATAACTATCACGAATGTGACGTGCACGAAGGACCCGAGCAACTATTCTGGCGGATGGGCAGTTGCCAGCCAGATGAACGCATCGCTTGGGCAGGCAATAAACATAAACCTAAAATGTGCTGATGAGCTTGGGCTTCCACTGAGTTTCGACGTTGGAGACTCCCTCAGTGCGAGGATAAACGTCCAGTACTACTTCAAGGATGAAGGCATTAATAACCTCAGGAGAATAAGTGGAAATGTCTTTGCAAAGGCCGGCTGAGCCTTTTCTCTTTTTTATTTTTTATTTTTCTAGGTGAACCTCTTGGGTAAGTTGTCTAAAGGGCAGGCGGCCATGGAGTATCTTATGACTTATGGGTGGGCAATCCTAATCATTGTCATAGTATTCTTGGCACTCATGACATTCCAGATTTTCACAATACGCAACCCGGAGTTCTGCCAGATGCCACCTGGGGTGTTATGTACAAAAACGCATCTGAGGGCATCAACGGATAATCTAGAAGTAACCTTATACAATTCATTCCCAAATGATATGGTGGTTGTGGCAATAGGCTGTTCCAAAAGGACTAACTCAACAAAGGTGTGCACCACCGAACTGTGCGGTACCGCTTATCCTCCGGGGGCAAAGATTGCACGAAGTGGGTTGGTGACGTTCAATCTCACTTGTGATGACGCGGTGGGGGACCTTGATTTCGATGAAGGAGAAGAGTACTCAGGCAGCATAAACCTTAGGTACTATTTTGGTGATGAGAACGATTCGATGCGGATAATGAGTGGAAGGGTATTCGCTGTTGCTAATTAGCGGTGTTTCAATTGATGGACAAAGGGGAGATAGATAAGAAACTTCATGAAAAATCTGTCTTCAAGGAGTATAAAAGACTTAAGAAAAGCTGGAATATGTTCATCATAGGTACGCTCATTATCTTTCTCCTGTTGATTGTCGTCTTCTATTTCCTTATGCAGAAGGAGCCGGACTGGAAAATCTCGGATGACGGATTGCTGTATTATGCACCGGATAGGGGCCCCCCGATATATAAGTATAGTGATATAGGGAGTATGGCCGATACAACAATAGTGCTCAGTTACGAGAGCCGTGGAGCCACGGTGCATGGGGTCTTGAGAATTCCAAAAACAGATGTGAAAAGGGTGCCCGGAATAGTGCTCCTCCCTGGAGCCGGAGTCACAAAGGAAATGGAACAGCAACTTGCATTGGTATTAAGGGATATGGGCTATGCAACCCTCACCATAGACCAGCGGGGGGTTGGAGAAAGTGAAGAGAAACTCAGGGACCTTGATGTTGATTACAATCTTTTCAGATGGGGCAACGAACCGACTGCCCATAAGATAGTATATGATGCACTAAAAGCCTATGACTTATTGAGTGAGAGAGAAGAGATAGACCATGATAGGATAATCATCCTTGGGGAGAGCATGGGGGGCAGGGTTGGGATTATCGCAACTGCCCTTGAACCAGGAATTAGGGGTGTTGTTGGCATCAGCACAGGAGGTTATGGACTTGGGAACGTATCACCCGGGGACAACCTCACGCTTTTCCAGCGTTCATTCGACCCAGACACATACATTGGGTCAATCTCCCCAAGAAAAGTGCTGATGATCCATTCACGCAATGACAATATAATCATCATAGAGAACGCGGAGCGCACATTCTCCTTTGCGAATGAGCCAAAGAGGTTGGTTTACGTGGATTGTGAGATGCATGGATACTGTGATGAGATGAGCGAGGAGCTTGAGGAAGGGATTGCATGGGTTCTTGGGTCTTGATGGAGTGACTAGGCTGTAGACAAATTAAGCGCTTACACCGGTAACAGGTGGCGACCACCCAGATGCAACTGTCCGGCAGCCGGGTGCTGGCCCGACCGATTCGGAAAGCCGAATGTCCTTTTCGCGGGACAAGAACTTGGGGGGAAAGCTCGGGTGATGGGGTCGGGTCGTGGGGTGCAGGCGCTCCGAAGAAAAATCCTACAGCCTAAGTGACGAACTGAAAAAGATTTTTATAGGATTTGGGGAAAAGAGATACATGGGCAGATATTCTGTATTCGTTTTGCTTTTTGCATGCATACTTATCTTAGGATGTGGTGGCGGAGGCGGGAGGAAAACGTGTGATAACAACGACGACTGTGATGTCTGGAAGATCTGTAATGAAACCACAAGCACCTGTGTGCCGAAAGAGGGCTATTGCGAATCAGATGATGAATGCGGGGAGAAAATGGCCTGTGATAAGAACAAGCATGTATGTGAGTTCAAGAAAGGCATCTGTGTTGATGACGATAATTGCGAGGATTGGCAGATATGCGATGCGGTAATGGAGAAATGCGTGCCGAAACTTGGTTATTGCAACGAGGATAGCTTCTGTCATAATGAATGGGAGGTGTGTAAGAACTCAACACACACGTGCGTGCCGGGTCTTGGGAGATGCGAGGATGCTTTCGATTGTAACTCGCACCAGCTCTGCAATACCACCAGCAAATTATGCTACCCCATGCAAGGAATGTGTGATACAAACGCCTCCTGTGAACCTTGGCAGAAATGCAATGTTAAAAAGCATAATTGTGTTCTGAAGACAGGATACTGTAATAACGACCTAAACTGCAAGACGTGGGCGTATTGCGACCAGGACAGCCACAGGTGCTTTATTAGGGAGAATTTCTGCAATGATGAAACTGCGTGCAACTCCTGGCAACTCTGCAACTATAAGACGCATCTCTGTCAGGCGAAAAAGGGATTCTGCGATGATGACAGGAATTGCCAGAAGTGGCAGTACTGCAGCCTGACCAACCATACGTGCTACCCACGGGAGGAGTATTGCGAGGACACTACCCAGTGCATGGAATGGGAAGCCTGTAACACCATTACACATACCTGCATAACGCAGATGGGCATGTGTGGGTCGAATCACGACTGTCCTGTGAATGAGAAATGCGAGCTCAACCCAGAGAGCCCTGCAGTATATACCTGTGTCCCGCTGGCTTGCGGTGGGGATGGAGACTGTCCCGGAACCACATGCAATATCGAATTACATCTCTGCAGACCATTGCCCCATAAGTAGGTGATTGATTGAAGACTATCGTACCTGACACAAGCATCGTAGTTGATGGAAGGATAACGGAACTTGTTAGGAAAGGAAAATTCAAAGGATATAGGATAGCAATACCAAAGGCTGTTCTTGCAGAGCTAGAGCACCAGGCCAACAGGAGCAGGGAAACTGGATTCTCAGGTTTATCTGAAATACGCTCGCTTCAGGAGATTGCCGCTGGTGGGAGCGTGACGGTGGAATTCCTTGGGAACAGACCGAATCGCGAGGAGATAAGGGGAGCTAGGAAAGGATATATAGACTCAATGATACGGGATCTCGCAAATGAGTTGAACGCCCTCTTGGTTACCAGTGACAAGGTCCAGAGCGAAGTTGGCATGGCTGAGGGCTTGGAAGTATTATACCTAGAGCCTCAATTCGTAGAGAAGGAATTATCGTTTATCAAGCTCTTCACGCAGGATACGCTTTCAATCCATCTCAAGGAGAATACGCTGCCTATGGCAAAGGTTGGCAGACCAGGAGATGTCCGGCTTGTTGGATTATCCAAAAAGAAAACCGGGCGCGAGGAGATTAAACAGATGGCAAAGGAGATAGTTGAAGCTGCAAAGAGAGGGGGAACCGAGACATACATCGAGATCAACAGGAAAGGCGCTACAGTCATACAGCTGAAGGAGTATAGGATAGCTATTACGCGCCCCCCTTTCTCGGATGGGTTGGAGATAACTGCAGTAAGGCCTATATTCAAGGGGTCGCTGTCTGATTATAACATATCCAAAAAACTGAAACAACGGCTCTCTGAAGAGGCAGCGGGAATAATAATATGCGGGCCGCCGGGAGCTGGGAAAAGCACATTTACGGCCGCTCTCGCTGAATCCTATCTCGCAAAGGGGAAGATAGTCAAGACTATGGAGAGCCCCAGAGACCTCCAAGTGGTGAATGAGATAACGCAGTATGCTCCGCTTGAGGGGAGCTTTGAGAAAACAGCGGATATCATGTTGCTGGTGAGGCCTGATTACACAATATATGATGAGATGAGAAAGACTGATGATTTCCATATATATTCAGATATGCGGCTTGCGGGTATCGGGATGGTGGGCGTATTGCATGCAAATCAGCCGATAGACGCCATTCAGAGATTTATAGGCAGGGTGGAGCTCGGGTTGATACCTCAGCTCGTTGATACGATCATATTCATAAAGGGAGGAATAATAGAAAATACGTATGAACAGAATTTCATTGTAAAGGTCCCGTCAGGCATGATGGAACAGGACCTTGCGCGGCCCGTCATAGAAGTAAGGGATTTTGAGACAGAAGAACTCAAGTACGAAATCTACAAATTTGGTGAGGAGACCGTTGTACTCCCCATCACGAAGCAGTTCAAGATTGAGAAGAAGGATGTTGCGAAGAAGATATCAAAGGCTATTAGGAAACACGTGCGGGATTTTGTCGTTGATTTCTCTGGGAATCGGGCAATCCTGCTTGTGAGATCTCACGATATCCCAAAGCTGATTGGCAGGAGAGGAGAAACGATTGCACGAATAGAGAAGAAGGTTGGGGTTAAGATAGATGTAAGGGAGCTCATGTAGCTATTGGCAGACTGAATCGAACACTGTTTTTGGGGGTAGTTGCCCGTATTCGCCCCACCTGAAACCGATGACTGCTCCGTCCATCACGATTGTCCTGTTTCCGTCGAATAATGAACCCATGCCGACATTTGAATAGGTCCATTCGTCTCCTTCATCGTAATAGAAGCCCCAGTATCTTTCATCGCAGAAGCAATTAGTGTCCGGGCAGCCTATCCCATCGATACCGCAGAGCGCGGGGCCAAAGTTCGGATCGTCCTTTATCGAAAATTGTAATCCGGATGAAGCGAGCATATCAGCTGCCGTTGAGTTCTCGGTAAACCCTATGCATTCTGAATAGACTGTGGAATTGCCGAAATCGATTACAAGCGCTGCTCTTCCGGAAGCTGTCCCCTGTCCAGTGCATCCAAGCAGAAGCATGCATGCCAGTGCGGCGATGGTGAAACGCATGCCAGTACTTTGTGAATAATGTTTATTAAACTGTTTTTCATGGATTCATTGGAGTTAAGATAGAGGTAAAGGAACTTCGCTAAATGTTTATTAAGTTGTTTTGCTCTAAAATAACCTCTGTTTCTTAACGCTATTATGGGGGATTTGATGAGACAAAAAGAGCAGAGAGGAGGAACGGGAAAAAGCAAGGGGAAGAAGCAAAAGAAAGAGGATAGACAGTCGAAAAAGAAACCGAACATTCCTCCGGATTGGGCTAAAAGAAGAGCGAAGAATATTGAAAAAAGAAAGCAGAGAAACAGACAGCCCAAGGATGACATAAGCTTCAGACCTAATTTTGATGAAATAGATGCTGCGAAAATGGACTCCGATGGACCGGTTGGGAGAATTGAAAGGGATCTGACTCCAGATGAAGAAACAAGAAAAGAATTGCATGGTGTGGTTTCTAAGCTTTCGGGAAAACTCATTGAACTTAAACAGAAGGTTGTCAATGTGGGAACCAACTATGAACAACGCAATGTGAATGCTCTTGACAAATGGGCAAAGGATAACGGGTTGAGCAAGGGGGAAGCGAGAAATGTATTGGCAAATGCCTGTAGTTCCGGATCAGACATTGAAGGAACTCTTGAACGGGTTTCTATTTTTCAAGGGAAAAACCTTGGTCAAAAACTTGCACTTGCAGAGAAACTCTTAGAATCAGTTTCATTAACCCTTAATCCACCTGCAAGAGAAAGCTATTTTGGTCTTTCAGGAGGGACTGAACAAACACAAGTAAGTGCCGAATCACTTATGAGAAAGGCAGATGCCGGTAGAAAAAGGGAGAAACACTTGGCAAGAGAGATAAGTGCTGAGAAAGTAAAGCTTGTGAGGAATATCAGTAGCTTGTGTGAAAGAGAAGGCAGTGAATCTCTGCATTTTAACTTAGAGAGAAAGATTCGAGATATGTTAGGTGTAGAAAGCTGGGATGCTGAGAAGATAGCAGAAATAGTATCCAAAGTTGTGAGAAATTTTCCCGGACAAGACGAAAGAGCTACGAGGCTGGAATTGGATCTTCTAGAATCCAAGGATGAAAAGGATCAGTTGAAAATTCTTAAAGATATGAACAGAGCTATAGCCCAAATGAGAGATAGGGGGAGCATAACCAGATTGAGCGATATCTATCCCGAGTGCTTAGGAGATTTTGGTTACAAACCACCGACTAGAAGGAGAGGTCTTTTTGATTGGTAGCTGGGAACCGATTATAAACCATTAGCACCACAATTTTTTCATGCGAATTGATATTGAGGATTTTGATAATGCTGTTGAAAAGGCAGTGGATGCGCTCAAGAAAGGGAACATGATAGTCTACCCAACTGACACGCTTTATGGTTTGGGGGCGAATGCAACTAGCGAGGAAGCTGTTGCTAAGGTGAAAGAGGCGAAGGGGAGGGATGATGGAAAACCCATTTCAATAATGTGTTCTGGGCTGCCGATGATTAAGGAGTATTGTGATGTCAGTATTGAGAACAAAATAGCGATGATAGGGATGTTGCCAGGCCCGTTTACCGTGATTCTCCCTGTTAAAAAAGGGCTTCCTGGGAACCTGTGCGAGAAGACTGTTGGCGTGAGGGTCCCAAGATACTTCTTCCTGTTGAATGTGATAAAGAAGTGCGGGTTCCCGATAACTGGAACAAGCGCGAATCTTTCTGGTGGGAAAAGCCCCTGTTGCATCGATGATATCCCGGGGAGCATCCTGGATTCCGTGGATGTTGTGATAGATGGCGGAAAATGCCCCTACTCGGCTCCATCCACGGTTGTTGATATGTGTGGCAAGAAGCCAGGTGTATTGAGGCAGGGGGCAGGCATAATGCCGAGTGAAAAAAGTGATTTCGATGACGGTATCTTTTAGAGGGCTTAGATTCGAAGTCTTTCCCGGAGTATATGAGCCTGCCGAGGATTCGTTCATGCTTGCTGAATTTTCAAAAGACATTATAGGGGACTCCCTGGATGTTGGGACTGGATGCGGCATACAGGCCATCGTTGCTAAAAAGGCGAGGGTCGTTGGCGTGGATAGTAATGAGGTTGCTGTAGAGAATGCAGAACATAACGCGAGAATGAATGGTTCGAACGCAATGTTTGTTGGGTCTGATTTATTTGAGAGTGTTGATGGGAAATTCGATTGCATTGTCTTCAATCCACCTTATCTGCCAACTTCCCCAAACGAAGTTGTCGAAGGAAGCGAGGATGTTGCATGGAACGGCGGGAAGGATGGGAGGGAAGTGATTGATAGGTTCTTGGATGGGTTTGCAGATCATTTGAAAGAAGACGGAAGACTGTTGATGTTGTGTTCAAGTCTTTCTGAGCGAGGAGAATCGAAAAGGACTGTTGAAAGACTGGGGTTCAGATGGAATGAACTTACGAGAGAACATGTTGGAATGTTTGAGGAGTTGTTTGTTGTGGAAATGAGGAGAGCCTGATGGCGCAGTTCAAGATTATTTTTGTTGAGCCTGAATACCAGGTGAATATAGGGCATTGCGCAAGGGTACTTGCGAATTTTGGTTATGGTGAGATGAACATAATCAATCCAAAAATTAAATTGGGAAACACTGCAGTGATGTACTCTAAGCATGGGAAGGAGCTTCTGAAGAAAGCGAGAATCTACAAGAGCATAAAAACAGCCACGAGGGATTGTGATTTTGTTGTTGGGACTTCAGGGGTTCTGAAACGGGGGAGGAGAGTGATAAGGAACCCACTTAACCTAGAGCAGTTTCTTGAGAAAGTCTGTGGTTCCAATAGAAGATTCGCAGTGCTGTTTGGTAGGGAGGGAACTGGTCTTGTCTCAGAAGAGATAGAACAATGTGATTTACTGCTCTCGATACCTGCAAGTCGCAGGTATCCAACGCTGAACCTTTCCCATGCCCTCGCCATAGTTCTCTATGGGCTCTCGACCACAAAGAATTACAGATTGATAAAGAATTCAAAGCGGGATGAGAAAGAAAAACTCATGGAAACCTTCGGTGAGATTACAGACTACTTCGGCCCGCATCTGAGGAATCCAGATAAGATAAAGATGGCGTTCAGGAGGGTCCTTGGGAGATCGCTTGTGTCTGACTTGGAAGCATCGGCATTGCTCTGCGTAATGAAGAAAACCAGTGAGGGATTGAAACGAAAGAAAAAACTCTAGCTTTTTCTGGATTTGATTATCTTCACCCTTGAAGGCGTCAGAAGAATCTTGTTGTTATCTATGCGTGCTATATCCCCATTCGTCTTGACAATGTATTCTTTGATATCTCCAACTATCATCTTGAGCTTTGCTGTATTCTTCGCCATTGGAGAGACATTCAGGATTATGATATTCTTCTGCTTGAGTTCGTCCTCGATGACCTTTACGTCCGCCTCGCTTTCAAGAGCAACGGGCTTTACATAGAAATCCGCTGGTTCATGGAGAACATCGACATTCTCAAGCTCAACAGTGTCCATGTATTCCTCGATATCCATGTCTTTTGAAAGTCCAAAAGTCTTTGTCAAATGTTGTAATATGCCCATGTTTCCACCTCAAGCGAATCAGACGTACAGTCTAACGTAAGAGTTATTAAATCCTATATTATAAATCTTTCTGTTCGGTGGCATCTATGTCAGATTCTTTCAAGGAGATATTATCCCGAGATTCTATATTCCTAAAACGAGATTCCCTTTCTCCCCACTACGTTCCTGGGAAATTGCCCCATAGGGAGAAAGAGATAGAGTGCATAATGGTCTCGGTTTCACCTGTCCTGAGGGGCGAGAAGCCGAGGAACCTGTTTATATATGGAAAGACTGGCACCGGCAAAACCTGTTCCGTGAAGTACGTCATAAAGAAGTTGGAAGAAGCTGGGAACGCCCCAAACAGCTACATTAACTGTAGAGTGTATAACTCCAGATATAGGGTGATGAACAAGATTATCCAAGACCATCTCCCAAAATTCGCAAAACCGGGATATGGGATATCCTTCTTCTATGAGAAGATGCTTGATTGGGTGGAAAAGGATGGGAAGCAGTTGATTGTCGTGCTTGATGAAGTCGATGTGGTCAAGGACCTTGATGATCTCCTTTATACCTTAACCCGTTCCAATGACGACCTTAAATCAGGAGGGGTGTCCATAATTGGAATTTCCAATAGATTATCATTCAAGGAGAAACTCGATCCCAGGTGTATGAGCAGCCTTCTTGAGACTGAGATTGTATTTTCTCCGTATACTTCGAATGAGCTTGCCAGCATACTGTCTGCTAGGGTAAAGATTGGTTTCGTGAGTGATGCAGTAGATGACTCGGCTGTGAACCTTGCTTCAGCTATAGCGGCACAGGAAACTGGGGACGCACGCTATGCGCTTAAACTTCTGCTAAAGGCTGGAGAGATTGTTGATGGGAGGAAGGAAACACGGATAACTGATAAACATGTGGAGGATGCAAGAAACAGCGTCGATGAAGACATCACCGTGGATGCAATAAGCACCCTCCCGGGACATCAACAGGTTGTATTGTATGCAATAGCCATATTGACGTTAACCGGGTCAAGATATTCCAGACTTGGCAACAACAATGAGGAGAATTACCTAATGTCTGGGGAGGTCTACGAGAATTATTCAAAAGCCTCACGGAAGTTTCACAAACAACCAAGAAGTGCACGATGGTTTAGACAATATCTCAATGACCTCGAGATGCTCGGGTTGATAACAATGGTGGAGTCCGGAAAGGGACAGAGGGGACATACGAGATTCATTAAGATAGCATATTCTGCAGCGAAAGTTAAGGAGATAATTGA
>JBDRKD010000031.1:0-2034 GCA_043814255.1 Microcaldota archaeon | reverse complement strand
TCCGAAGCCAGGGCGATACAGAAGTTCAGAACTGATCAAGTTGAAATTTAAAGTTTATGCATAAAAAAATAGTTGGTGATTGAATGAAAGTATACCTTGTGCTAGCCATTGTGGCATTGATGCTCTTCGGTTGCAGTGGTCCGTCAGAGACTACATCAGCGAAGAAAGTAACACCGGATAATGAACCGGGAGCTAGCGGGACAACTGGTCAAAATGACGGCGGGCAGGACTCCCAGCCAGCAAACCAGGATATCGGGAGCAAGACAATCTCGGAGATTATGGGTTTGAGCGTTCCTGTGGTCTGCACAATAGCTACTGAAGAGCCCTATGGAAAATTGGATGCAGTCGCCTACATGAAGGGCGGTTCTTTCAGGTACGAAGCAACTATTACAACTTCTGAAGGGACGCAGGAGATAACCCTTGTGTACAAAGACAATGCGTACTACACATCTGTGCCAAAGGAAATCCAGGGGCAGACAGACTGCAAATGGATTGTTATTGAATCAAGCAACTCTGGAACAGGAACGCAGGCCATGACGGCAGATGACCTCAAGAACATGCGCAAGACGGATTACAGCTGCGCACCAGGAGTTTTCGGAAACGAGAAATTCGAGGTCTCTGGGAAGACCTGCACCCTACAGGACATGATGACAATGGGGTAAGCCCCATTTTCCTTTTTATATTGGTTTTAAATAGTGAGTACGCCATAATTAGATACATATTCTGGTGAGTTGAATTGATACAAATACCTAAGAACAGGCTTCCGCCAAATGATAGATTCTCGTTTCCGGAAAGACGCAAGATCAAGCTAGGTAACTTCAGGGGAATGCCTGCACATCCGATGTACCTATCGTATGCTGTTTTTAGAGATGGAGAGAACGCGATTAGGTATAAGGATGGAAAAAAGGTAGTTATCGGGAAGATCATGATGATGGCGAAGCCAGGCAGCAGGCGAGATGTGGAGATATTGGAGGGGCACCAGAGGAAGTCCCCCGCCAAGTATTCTATAGGGCAGATAAAGAGACCGGTTGAGAATCCGACATTCCTGCTCAGTGGGGAAAAGGCCCATCTAATGGACGAGAAAGTGGTACAGCTACTTCTTATAAAAATGAAGGATCCCCCAAAGGAAACTCCGTTCATGGGAAAGGAACCGATTTAACCAGAGCTAACCCAGCGGGTTTCCCTGATAGTCGAAGACCGCAAACGGGATGGGCTTGCCCATTATCCTGTCTGCAACTGGCTTCAGCTTAGCTGCTATGGAATTTATGTTGTCGTCTCCGAACATGCTTTCGGCTCTTTTCTTTGCAGCGCTCAAAACATCCTCTTCCCCAACAGCCCGGTCCATTGGTCCAGACAGCTCTTTGCCCAGTAATTTTATAGCTCCTGGAAGGTCGTCCAACGGCCTCTCCAATAACCTGCACTCCTTCGCAATCTGTTTCACAACCGGAACAGCTTTCTCAGCATCAACAACGAGCTTATTATTGTCATTGATGGTAATTGCCCCTTGTTCCATCAATCTCCCTACAATGTAGAGATCGGCTTTCTTGTGTGCTCCTTTCAACCCAACCATCATCCATATCGGCCCATATGCAGCAGCCCTAAGCATAAGTCCCCTTAGTTTATCTGGGGTTTTCTCTTCCCCAAGCTGCGCAACGCACCCTTCTGCCTGGCATTCCTCTGTTGCATTGTTATGTGGCTTTAGATGGGGTGAGATTGATGTGCCAAAAACATGTCCTGCTTCGTGCAAATCAACAGCAACAGTAGCGGCATCCATTATAAGGTCCATATCACCATTCCTAAGTTCAAGGACATCTTGAGCCAGCTTCAGCCTTTCCCTCTGAATCATCATTGAAACGTTGGTGAACACCACGTCTCGGTATAGCTGTTGCCCTGGTTCATTCGGAAGTTTCTGCCCGGATAGTCTGAAATACTGTTGGAACCCTCCCACAATGAAAGCATGCTTCCTCTCCATGTTCAGAGTCCTGAACTTATCATCATCCCTTATTTTACTGATTGATTCGTGTTCCTCTTCAT
>JBDRKD010000030.1:0-12200 GCA_043814255.1 Microcaldota archaeon | reverse complement strand
CATAGGTCTAAATATATTGTCATTTTTATTTTTCAAGCCAGCAAAACGGCTTGCTAGAGGAACAAAAATAAGCCTTGATGATCAACTAGTACTCGCACTACAGTCCCCAGCACATTTATGGATAATTTTGATATCCTCGTTTATGTCTATAACTTATCTATCACCAAGCCTTACAATTCTTAACTATCCAATAACAACATTTTTTAAAGTAACAGCAATCCTCTTAGCGGCATACACAATAAATAAGATCGCCAGGGGTTCTCTTGGCTGGTACTCTACTGAATCAACGTCTCTACCTGGAGCACAATTCAACGAAGAAGTTCTTCCTATAATCTCAAAAACAATAGCTATTACTATCTATTCCTCAGCCATAATAATCATACTTTACCAGTTTGGTGTAGAGGTGGCGCCTCTTCTCGCTGGGTTAGGCATTGCTGGGCTTGCGATTGCACTTGCTCTACAGGACTCATTAACAAATTTCTTTTCTGGGGTATACGTCCTTGCTGATAAGCCCATTCGTGTAGGGGACTACATAAAACTAGAAGATGGACACGAGGGAAATGTTGTTGAGATAGGTTGGAGAAGCATAAAGATACGTACTATCCTAAACAACACAATAATAATCCCGAACAACAAGCTTGCAGCAAGCGTTATAACAAACTATACACTACCGAACCCATCTATATCTACAATGATAACTGTAGGGGTATCATATACCTCCGATCCAGAGAAAGTGGAGAAAGTGATACTCAATGCAGTAGACAATGCAAGAAAAAAAACAAACAAGATAGTGGACCAAAAAGAACCAATAATCCGTTTCACAGATTTTGGGGAGTTCTATCTTTTATTTAATGTGTTGGTTCCAATAGATACATACACATCTCAATGGGATGTAGGGACTTGTATACGTAAGGAGATATTCAAGGAGTTTAAGAAGAATAAAATAGAGATACCTTTCCCAATAAGAACAGTATATATGAAGAAGGGGAAATAGATGAAGATAATTCTCGGGATAACTAGATCGTCAGGCGTAGTATACGGACTTTTTCTTGCAAAAGAGTAGCTATACAATCAAGATAATCTGGAATTTGGGCAACCACAACTCCCGAAACCAGCACCAGGACGATGAGCAGTATGTGAGACCTCAATCTCCCATGGATGGCTTCCATGAAATTATGGCATTTGTGATTGTTTTAAAGGTTTCATTCCACATACGAAACCTGCTCTAGATCAAAGGGCGCATCAATAAGCTCGAGCACAGACTCCCCGGATGTCCCATAGATCATAACCAATTTTTCAGTATCCACCCAGATGACTTCTGTCCGCTTACTGCTCTCATAATTATCCCCATCGTTGATCCTTGTTATTGTGGTTTCGATAATGACCTTGTATGCGCTCCGCCCTTTCATGCTCCCAATCGCAGCGACCCGGTATTCAGAAGACCCGTGCATCGTCTCGCGCATGCCCATCATCTCGACAGTCGTATTAGAACTGACCTTCCAAGTCCACCCCTCTTTGAGCGCAAGCATCCACGGCTGCGAGAATTCTGGGGATGGGGCTGGGTCTCCCGATGAGGTGAGTGAATCCCCGGTCTCCACATCAAGGCAGAAAGGAAAGGTCATGTTCTGTGACATTGTTATTATGACCATGCACCTCCCCTTCCTTTCCTTTACATGGTTTGTTATTGGTATGTCGGCCATTCCTGGGCTTCTCAGCACATACGCGTATGTTTCCTCTGGAAGTACTCTTAAGCTGGTGAGCGGGATTAGTGGCTCTTGGTATGAATATGTCTCTGGTGACGGAAGTGGTTGGGATGTGATGTATACTAGTAGGAGTAGGAAGAGGAGAACGGATGTCCCAAGGACCCATGCAAATATAGAGGTGTTTGAGCCGAGGAAACGCCTGGCTTCCTGAGGAGCCGCATCCTTGGAGGTTTTTGGGTTTTTCCTTCTGCGTTTTTTCCTGATTGTCTTTTTTCTCGCCATTTTCTCTCCAAAAAAACTATTAATACTAAAGGGCTTTAAACTCTTGGGTGTTGACACATGGAGATGAAATCCGTAGGCAGGAAAGGCTCTCCCAAAGCAAGGAGCGCTTTCTGCTCAAAAGTTGTGTCCGCGGCAAAAAGCGCCGGCTTTTCCCCAGGGGAGATGGGGAAACTTGAGCAGATAATCTCGGATTCTGAAGAGAGGAACGAGATTATATCCCAAGCAATATCAACGGCGCTTGATCTAGCAGATATACCGCCGGATGACATGGACATGATAATATCGATTCTCGAAAAGGCGTATGATAATATCGAGAATGGGGTGGAACCATTTACACAGAGTACGCTCAAGACACTTGAGAAACTGCTGAAGAACAGGGTTTCTGATAAGGCTCTCGCACGAATGGAATCCAACCTTTCCAAACCAAACAAGGAACTGATTGATTCAATAAAGAGCTCGCTTGAGAAAAGAGACAGGGGGAAGAGCAAGCTTAAGTACACGCCGAAGAAGAGATAGTCTAGAACGCTCCCAATGCTTCCTCCTCAAGGAAATGCAGTTTTCCAGGAACAATGATTATGAATGGGGGCTTACCGAGCTCCTTCTCTTTCAATGCCCCAATTGCCCCAAAACTTATGCTCTGCTCTGCGCTTCCAACCCTGCTTAGCACCACAACCTTTTCGCTCTCACCAACAACTCCCTTCTTCTTCTCGTTTTCTATTCTCAACAGGAACTCAAGCGCCTCCCTTGCCACCATCATCTCCTCTGAAATATCCAAGAACACCATTGTGTGGAGCCCGCGCTTCTTGTTCTCCTCTATTACATCGTAAGTTGTTGTTGGTTTGTAGTTCTCTCTCCAGAACGGAAGCGTCACTGTTTTCCCAAACTTGTATATCTGCATGCCCGTTTCCCCGACTGCAGCGGTGAAAATAGATGAGGCGTGTATTACTTGGGTTTTGATTCCCCTTTTGCGGGCAGCGAGAACTAGTGATATGTGTGTTGTTGATATCATCGGGTCCCCGCCAACGATGAGGGCGGCTTTCTTATCCTCGGCCTCATCTAAAATTCTCTTCTCGCCTTCAACCTCTTCCCTGTCCAGTACAACAATCTCCTTTCCAATCAGCTTCCCCAACCTCTTGATGCTCCCCTCGTTTCCCCTATGGGTATACTGTTCGGCAAAAACAATGTCGCATGTTTTCAATTCCTCTAAGCCTCTCAGAGAGACGTCCTTCTCATCCCATATCCCAATCCCAACTAACACAAGCATCTAAGCACCCATCAATAGCGTAAGCAGGTCCCTCATCCCTGGGGCGAAGCCGAATATTATAAGCAGGAGCAGGATGAAGTCCTTCTCATCGCCTTTCGAATCCTTTTCAATCACCACAGCTGCGGCTCCTGAGAACAAAAGTTTTACTAGGTAGAATAGGAAAAACCCACCGAGGTATATTCTGCCAGGGCCAAAAAACACATTTCCAAACTGCCCAATCGCATCAGAGAGTATGTGCTGTTCTCCATAGCAATGCCTCAATTCTGTGCAGAGCGGTTCGAACCTGTTCCACAGATCGATGGTCACATATGTCGCAGCCCCATCAAGGGCGTGCGCGAACACTGCGATTGAGGCGAACGGCCGCAGCCCTTGTCTCTTGAGATAGAGATACCCTGCAGCCCCACCAAGTAAAGCGAGAGCTATAACGAGAGCGCCGAATGCCAGGTATTTCATCATCGGCACAAGCAGAATGAAATGAAACGCCCAGAGTACTCCCCCAAAAGCTGGAGCTAGCATTGGTTTTTTGAGTCTATTCGCTGCAAGGACGCTGAAGAACGTAAGCAGACCAATTACAATATATATTCCTGGCGATACTGTAAGATACCCATAATCGTAGATGTGTGTGCTGTAAATGAAACCGAGCAAACCAAACAACGCATCTGCGTTCGCCTGCATTGTGCCCCTATCAACTGCATCCACGAGCGAGCGCAGTGTCGAACCGAGTAGGATGAAAGGAATTACTGAGAGAACGAAATTCCTGTCTATCCTTATCTTCTCCTTTTTGAGAATTAGGTACATCATATAGGCGGCGGCCAAAGCTATGACTGCGTACACCGGGGTGTTGATTGCATTGTAGCCTGTTTTATCCCATATTGGACTTATGAAATGGTCCTCAAAAAATCCCATGACAGATTATTATTATAGTTAACAAGAAAACCTTTACTGATTGATGCATATGCGACCGGACCACTCAATCTGCGTGCAATGTAAGGGGGGAAGAAGGCTGTGCGGGCTCGATTACTGTCCGCACATCCAGAGGCTCAATTGCCAAACCCTGGCAGCACCTGAACTCAAGCAGGATGTGTTCGGCCCATCCCCTCCGAATGTTTTTGTAGGGCATTATAATTACCCGAATGTGGGCTGGGGTCCGGTGATTTCAATAGGTGATAATAGCGACACGCCTAGTGATTGGTATGGGTTGGGTTATGGAGATGTGATAAAGCAGCGCTCGATGCTTGTACGCGGGAAAAAAATGTTCAATGTGAAGACAAGAGAGAGACTGGTGCTTGAGGTGCAGGATGCCGTGATGTCGGTGAAGAGCGTTGATATGGAGGCGCACTTCAAAAGAAAGCCGTATTTCAACATGAACTTCTCAAGCGTGCTCCAGCCGATGGGAGCGATAGCACCACTAGAGAAGCTCCGCATTGCAGATAATCCGTCGGTTCCGAGGAAGGTTGACTCTGTTGTGAGTGAAGGGTTGCGGGCAACTGAGGCTGTTAAGGAGCTCACAGGAAAAGGATACGAGAACTACTACATGATGAAGCTTCTTACTGCAGGAATTCTTGGGAGGCCTGCAGACAGAAAGCTTGTCCCTACGAGGTGGGGAATCACAGCAATGGATGACATGATGGGAAAGCAGATGATGGAGCGGATTAGGACTTATGAGCAGATTGTTGATTTCACTGTGTTCTCCAATGAATACCTGCATAACCATTTCGAGATATTGCTCATGCCTGGCTCTTGGGAGTACGAGGGCTTCGAGGCATGGGCCCCTGGCACTGTGTGGACCCAGGGAGCCACCGGATATAAAGTGATTGGGGAATACGAGCCCAATGGAGGGCGGACGAGATATGCTGAGAAACAGGGTGGTGGGTATTATGCAGCGAGGTTTGGGGTCTGTGAAGGACTTGAGAGGCTGCGCAAGCAAGCTCGGGTTATAGTGTTCAGGGAGATATATGAAGGATACATGTTGCCCATGGGTGTGTGGGTCATCAGGGAGACTGTGCGAAAGGCATTTGAAAAAGGGGGGAGGAAGTTCTCGACCCGTGAAGAGGCGGTTGAGGACATACGCTCAAGGCTCCGGGTCTCTATGAAGGAGTATGTTTCGGAGAGCCATACGCTGAGGCAGAGCAGGCTCAATGATTTCTGATTAGCGAACTGGGTATCGTGTGTTTTGTGGGCAAGCATTTTAAGGCTATTCGACCATTAGCATTTCATGAGATACGGATTGGTGATGGTGGGAATCCTCCTCATGGCATTTGCCTGTTCTGCTGAGTTAACGCATATCGAGAGGATTGTTATTGAGGATGTGGATAAATGGGTGAATTTCTCTTCCCCATCTGAAGTTCTGTTTTTTGGGGATAAATTGTATGTCTTGGATACAGGTAACCACCGGGTTGTGATACTCCAGGATGGGGAGCCTGTCTCCCTTATGGGGACACGGCAGGGTTCGACAACAGATATGCTCTTCCCGCGTTCATTTTTCGTAGACTCGGATGGAAAGATGTACGTTGCCAATACTGGGGGCAATAATGTCCTTGTTTATGGTGCTGGGAGATTGTTCCTCTACACTATTGGGGGAATGGCTGGGTCTGACGTGTATTCATTCGACCAGCCATCCGGGATTGTTGTTTATGGGAACAGCGTCTATGTTTCGGATTCCGAAAACGGGAAGATTAAGTACTATTCAAAAAAAGACAGAACGTACGAGGGGAGTGTTGGGTCTAAGGGCTTTGGGGATGGGCAACTCGATGGTGCTCGGGGAATATCCATAAAGGATAATCTCATCTATGTGGCGGACAAGGGGAACAACAAAATCCAGATATACGGTGTTGATGGGAGCTCGGTTAAGTCCATACGCGGTGCATATGGGTGTGTGCTGAGTGCCCCGCATGGGGTTGCAGTAAACGATGAGGGAGTTATATTCGTTGCTGATACCTGGAACAACAGGATAGTTGTGTTTGACTCGGATGGAGGGTGCCTTGAGGTTCTTAATGGGAGGGATGATTTAAACTTCTCGGAACCGATGGGGGTATTCATAGATAATTCGAACAGGTTGTACATAGCCGACAGCGGCAACAACGCAATAGAGGTTTTCCAGTACACTGTTGATTATGAAACAGAAGGAGGTGCGTCAGAAAAAATCTCAAACGCTGAAGAGGCACTCGGTAGTTTCACCGATCTTGTTTCGGCAGCATCATATCTAGAGATATCATATCAGGATCCTGCAACGCCACTGCTCAACCTCGCGAAAGACGAATTTGCAAAAGGAAACTACATGAATGCATATTTCAATGCAACACTCTCAATCTCAAAGAGCAGTCTGTTTTCATCGCAGCTTTCATCAAGCATACATTCAGAAGTCCTGAGGATAGTCCTTGTGGATGATGAGGCCCTCGATAAGATAGACTCGGATTCTCAGAAATACAATGTGGATGCGGACACTTCACAGCTCCGCTCAGAGATATCGGGTATACGCCAGATGCTCAATGAGGGCAGGTATTCCGATGCTGCTTTCAACGTAACGGCTGTGCACTCAAGAGTCGAGGATCTCAAGAAAAAGTTCTCAGGTTCCACTGGGGTGAACATAGATACTCGTGATTCTATCTGGCTTGAGATCTCCCAATTGAGGAATGAGCTTAGGGACCTCACTGTGAATGCTTCGCAATATGGGCTTAATGTTGATTCTGTTGCAATCTCTGCAAAACTAGATATTGCTTATGCATTGTGTGGGCAGTTTAACTTTGAATCATGCCAAACGCAGCTTTCAGAAGCTGGCATTATGTTGGGTGACGCAAAGAAAAATATCAGTGCCCACATCGAGAAAGTTGGATCAGTGAGAAAGAAGATCTCCGATGCATACGAACAGCTGAATAATGTCCACTCCTCTTCGTTTTTCATGAAGCCAGACCTGGGTTCTGTGGAGCGGAGGCTCTCAAAAGCGGAATCGATTCTTGATGATGATCCGGAAGGTGCCTTGGAATTGGTTGACACTGCTCTCATGCTCATCGAGGACAAGAGATCAGAAGTCGATGGAACGAATCAACTCGCCTTAGTTGGAATCATGTTATTTGTCATCATAGGTATGGCTGCTGTAGGGGTGTATTATGTCAGAAGAGGAAAATCAAAGAAAAAACCAAAACTCCCAAAGCCAAAACGTAGCTAAGTGGGTTAGGTATTTCTTTGCTTCCATAGGCCTTCTTGCATCGTTCGTAGGCATAGCACTGGTGATTCTTGCATACCTGGTCCTATCTCCACAGATAGCGACCACGCAGGGCCTCCTGAACAAACAGATAGATAATGCAATGAGTGGGGTAGGGCATCTTGATAAGAGCCTTGAGGGGACCCAGGAATCGCTTGGGGAAGTGCCCAAATTGTCTGAGGGCCTTTCATCTGGTTTTGAAGGATATGCCGCAAGCACACACTCGCTTGCGGACGGGATAGATGTCATTGCGGATGAAATGGAGCTGTTGTATGGGGCGGATAAAACCCTAGCCCTCAAATCCGCTGCATCGAACCTGCGTTCCTCGGCATATACCCTTGAAGGCCAGTCTCGGAAAATCTTGGAATTCTCAACATCTCTAGATTCGTCTATTGCGAGCATGGGGGACGCTAGGAAAGACCTCTCAAAAGCAAAGAGCGACCTCTCAAATGCAAAGAAGGATGTCTCGGGGATATTTGATTCGATCTCAACTGCGCTCATCATAGGCTGCGCAATGTTCGCGCTTGTCTTCATATCACTTGGGGCATATTCTGTTGCGCTGTTCCTTTAGAACTCGCAGTGCTTGCAGTCTCTGTTCTCGCAGATTACGCTGCCCTTGTCCCATTTCAGCGCCCACTTCTTTATGCCCCGTATCACGCTTATGAAATCCCTCCCGCTCGCAGTGAGAGAATACTCGCTCTTTATGGGAAATTTATCCGCAGTTATTCGCTTCTCCACTAGCCCTTCCTTCTCAAGCTCCTTAAGCCTCGTTGAAAGAATCTTTGGGGTTATGTTGATGAGCCTCTCTTTAAGTTCCGAATACCTTTTCCGTCTGCTTTTTCCCTTATAGAGCTCCAGAAGGATAAGCAGAGTCCAGCGCTTTCCGATGAAACGCGCTGTCTTGAACACTGTGCATTTTCTGTTCATAGTATACTATTGGAAACATACTTCTATTTATATTATATCTTTCTTATACTTAGTATCATTTTTATACTAGGGATAGGATGGTAAAACGGAAAATAGTTGAGATTGATGAGGAGAAATGTAATGGCTGCGGACAGTGCATCCCCAATTGCCACGAGGGTGCGCTCCAATTAATCGATGGCAAGGCTAAGCTCGTGAGTGACGTGTACTGTGATGGTTTGGGGAACTGCATTGGTCACTGTCCGCAGGATGCTATAATGATTATTGAGAAGGATGTCCATGAGTTTGATTTTGAAAAAACTAACGAACATCTTAAGGAATTGGGGAAGGATGAACTTACTGAAAACCCCCTCGCCAATAACGCCCAGGCTAAACCCTCTCCATGTTCCTGCCCTGGCGCAGCGGTTCGACAACTAAAAACAGGCGGGAATGCCGGCCATGGTGGGTCTTCCTTGGCCCAGTGGCCGGTTCAGATGAAACTATTGCCACCAAATGCACCTTTTTTCGACAATTCCCACCTGTTGGTTTCAGCAGACTGCGTGCCATTTGCAAATCCGAATTTCCACTCGCAGTTGTTGAATGGGAAGTCATTGGCTATCGGCTGCCCTAAACTAGATGATACCGGAGAATACAAGGAGAAATTAACTGAGATATTCAAGCATAACAGAATAAAAAGTGTGACAGTCGCAATAATGGAGGTCCCTTGTTGTTCCGGGCTCTATGAAGCAGTAAAGGAGGCTGTGGCTGATAGCGGCAAGGATATTCCGATAATAAGGGAAGTTGTAAGCGTTTCGGGAGAGCTACAATAGGCATGGTTTCATCTAATTCTCTATTGGTTTCAGCAAAACAGAAGTATGGTTTCAGTTTTATAGAATGTATTAAACACATCCAAGAGGTGGATAATATGGACGAAGAGAAAAGCACGGGTTTTACGAGCAATCAGATGATTGCTGCCCTAGCAATTGTAGGATTGTTCGTTGTCTTAGGTCTTGTACTTACAATAAACGACATGAACAATCGCATGTCAGAAATGGGCGAAGATGTGTCGTCATTGTCTGCGTTGCTTCTAAAGAACCAGGAAAACCCAACAGGGAATGATAACGTAGTTGGGGAAAAGAAACAGGTTCAACAGGAGCAGGGGATAGACCTCTCTGGTAAAACCCCAAAGGGAACCGGGGACCTTGTGATAGTCGAATACAGTGATTTCCAGTGTTCATTCTGTTCAAGGGCTGTTCCAACTGTGAAACAGATAATTGAAGAATATGGAGACAAAGTTAGGATATACTACAAGCACTTCCCATTATCGCAGATACATCCTAATGCGCAGAAAGCCGCGGAGGCAAGCGAATGCGCAGCAGACCAAGGGAAGTTCTGGGAGTACCATGACAAGCTCTTTGAGAACCAGGGGAGTTTGGGTGATGCTAGTTTGAAGAAGTATGCAGGAGAACTTGGACTTGTTCAGGATACTTTTGATGCCTGTTTAGACGGCGGAGAGAAGAGTGAGCAGGTGCAGGCTGAGCTAAAGGAAGGCTTAAACTATGGAGTGCAGGGTACGCCCTCTTTCCTGATAAATGGAAAACTTGTAGTCGGAGCACAGCCTTTTGAAGTATTCAAGCAAGCAATAGATGTAGAATTGGGCTGAGGGGGAAACGTATGAAAAGGACAACTGCTCTCTTAACTTTTTTCATCTTTTTGTTTTTGACTTTAGTTTTAGTTAATTCGCAGAGTGCCGAGACTCCAAATCAAAAAAGAGAAAGGGTTCTCGGAGAGCTCTCGCTTGCAATAGAGGATGCAAGAGCAGAAGGGACATACAGGTGCTGCATAGATCCCCCGTGCACTATGTGCTACATGGGAGATTGGCTATGGGAAGATGGGAAGTGCATGTGCGATGATATGATCGCACATGGGAATTTTGATGATGTGTGTCCCCAGTGTAAGAAAGCACTAGAAGAAGGGCAATGCACATCAGCTGAAATCGCCTCGTGCTCTTTTGATTGAATCAATCAACAAAGAGTTTCCTGTACTTTTCAGTGAGCTTTACAACATTAGTTTTCCCAGCCCCCTCTGTTTCAAGTACTCCTCTTTTTTTCAGTCTCTGAATTATACGGTGAGCTTTCACCTTGCCCACGCCATCCAATCTAGAGAGCTCTGCTTGCAATACTCTTCCCCCTTCAGATACTATCTTATGCAATAGAATCGCCTCTGTCTTCTCTAGCACGCCTATGATTTCAGAAACGTCTTTTTCCTCTACTGCTGGTTTCTTTCTATCATACAGGAAATAGAAGGAGACAGCTCCAAGGGCAATACCGGAAGCAAAAATTAGAGGTACGTATGTAATCAGGCTTTCCACAAATTGCTCGTGTTGGCACTGGTCTCCGGACATGCATACTAGTGGTATGCTGTTAGTAAGTACAGTAGGCGTAAAAACTATGGCAGCCATTGCAACTGTTATCAACACTATACCGATGAGTGTTTTCTGATTCCTGTCTAATTCCATGCTTTCATCTGCGTCCCCAGACCTTTAAAACATTTTCTCAATGCCCCATGGTTTCACTTAACTGCTTGTTGGTTTCAGCAAAACAGAAGTATGGTTTCAGTTCCAATAGCTAGCAGTTGGAATGTCCCTAAACCATATGTGCTCTCCCACATTGTGGAAACACGGCATTCCAACGTTCAACTAATGGGTGGTATGATGAATGGAATTGTTTTATTCGGACTTGGGCTTCTGCTCTTGTTTGGGTGTACTCAGGGAACAGATTACGGAAAAGCTGATGGGATCCAACAGAACACTGGTGCTAATGACGGAAGGAACCTGGGAACAGGTACGGAAGAGACTGGTGAGGGAACAAGTGGCCTTGCTCTGGATGGTGATAAAATCGTAATACCGATAAGTGAAGTTTCAGAAAAAACAAAAGTTTATTCATTTGACTCTGGGTTTAGAGAAGTGAGATTCTTTGCGGTTATGGGTATGGACGGAAACCCCCATGTTGCTTTTGACGCTTGTGATGTTTGCGGAGGAAGAAAAGGGTATAGACAGGATGGGAACGATATGGTGTGTAATAACTGTGGGAGACATTTCAAAATAGAGGACATAGGCAGTGCTAATCTTGGTGGCGGATGCTGGCCTTCTTATTTGCCATATGAAGTTGATGGACAGAACATTGTGATCAACAAGGCGGATCTGGCTAAAGGCGCTGTTATGTTTAGATAGGGGATGTTGATATGATTGCAAGATTTTCAGTGGATAAGATACATTGTCAGAGCTGCAAGGCGTTAATAGAAGACGAGCTCTCTGACCTGGGAGCAGATTCTGATGTGGATGTGGGAAAAAAGGAGGTTACTGTTGAGTTTGATGAGGGTAGAATTCGCAAGGAACGAATAATCGATGTTCTCTCAGCCCTTGGTTATGTAGTAGAAGAAATAGAAGTCAGGTGAATATATGGTTAAATTTGAATACACTGTTAGTGGGATGACTTGTTCTTCTTGTGAAAGACTAATAGAAAATAGACTATCGAAACTAGTCGGGGTTCAGTCTGTTAAGGCAGATTTCAAGAAGAACGGAGTGGAAGTTGTATCAGATGGCAGAACAAGTAATAAACAGATAAAGGATTCTTTAAGCGGTATCGGATATCCGGTTTCAGAAGGAAAAAAGAGGAACAATATCCTATTGGTATTGGGGGCAATAAGCATATTCGCAGCAATATATTTGGGAATAGAGAACCTCGGTTTATCCGATATGGGTTTTGCAAAAATAGATCAGAGCACAAGCTATGTACTTCTTTTTCTATTGGGCCTCGTAACAGGACTTCATTGTATTGCAATGTGC
>JBDRKD010000029.1:0-7905 GCA_043814255.1 Microcaldota archaeon | reverse complement strand
TCTTGCAATACCACCGCGCAATGCATGTCCTTATTGGTATTTCGTGGCCCATGTAGTTGTTGAGCTCATCCGACTCCTGTACTGCATTCCCTGCATCCACGTATGAATATGCGTGGTTCGGGTTCTGGGATACTGATGCTGTGTAGTTGCAGACAACCTGGTACGTTTCATTTGGGTCGAGCTCAAAACCAACCCAGTTGTCGCACGTGTTGTTTATGGGGCCTGCCGTGGTCGCTACTGTAAACCCTGATGCTGGTGCATCTCCAATGTTCATAATTGTCGTATATACTGACACGAGAGTGCCATCCATTGGCTGGAGTGGCGAGTGAATCATTGAGGTTATTGTGAGGTCAGGCAGGAGGACGTCGCAGTCCTCTGGGCAGTTGGTGTAGTTCTCTCCGGCTGTCTCATTGCAGTAGCCGTCGCCGCAGTGGTCCCCTGTGAATCCGCGAGATAGTTCTGTTGTTATCTCATTATCCATTTCATTGCTCTCTTCAATATCATCGTAGTAGTCCGCTGTTATGGTAATGTACTCGTGGTTTGGTGTTAGTTCCCCCCATGCACCAGTATATGGGAATGGAACATATGTGAAAACCTCTGTTCTTATTTCCAATGGGAGCATCTGCTCGATTGGCCTGTTCTCGACCCAATCACCCACATACCATATACGATCTGCATGGTATCTTAGGGTATTGTTTCCAATGGTTGTGTTCCCATCATTCATTATGGTGACTTCAACCTGGACTTCTTCATCTACCTCGGGGGCTTCTGGGATGAACATAACACTCACGAGTTTTAGGTTTTGATTGCAGTCCTCTGGGCAGTTGGTGTAGTTCTCTCCGGCTGTCTCATTGCAGTAGCCGTCGCCGCAATAAGCAAAAACAGATGCGCATAGCGCCAAAAGCATAAATATCGAAAGCGTTCCTCTCAATGGTACCACCCCTACCCCATCTTTTGTTTGCAGTGTTATAAATAGGTTTCGAAATGCTACTTTTGCTTTAATAATAAGATAAGAGGATGTTGTTGATATGATGATGGAGTTGTCATCGCGCGAGCTTTATGTCGTCTGCGTTGACTGTCTTTCTCCCCGCGTGTTTCGAAAGCCGTACTGCTTTCGATGCAAGCTCTATGGCCAAATCCTCCAATATCCCAGTCAGGGCTTCGGAAGCATCGTCAGAAACGCGCTCTGCGCCTGCCTTTCTGATAAGACGCTCAACCGGAGCCTTGGGTAGTGTGGTCATAATTTCACAAGCATAATGTTCGATCACTCAGAGTTTAAATAGGTTTCGAAAAAACTAAGCATTATAAGCGTTTTATGAAGAAATAGGTTCTGTTGAGCTTATTCTGGCCCAACGGGGGTTGTTCGTGGGAGATAGTTTATTTAAAAGTGGGGCGCCGGTTCCAAGGGATTACCAAAGAGCCATCGCGGCAAAGGCATTGGAAAGGAACACGTTGGTCGTATTGCCGACCGGGCTTGGGAAAACGTTGATTGCCGCACTTGTGCTACAAGACAGCCTGAAACGCGGGGAGCGCGTTGTTGTCCTTGCGCCAACAAAACCACTTGCCGAGCAGCACATGAAGACGTTGCTTGAGATTATGGAGCTGGAGCAGGAGGAGATTACCCTGATAACGGGCGGAACTGTCGCAGAAAAAAGAACGGTGCTCTGGGAAAACGCTCGTGTGGCCCTCGCTACGCCCCAAACGCTGGAGAACGACCTAAAACGCAAGAGAATGCGTCTGGATGGTGTCGGGCTTGTTGTCTTTGATGAGGCCCACCGCTGTGTTGGAAAATATGCATACTCCCACATCGCTGGGGAGTGCAAAAAGAAGGGGGTTCGGATACTCGGGCTGACCGCCTCTCCTGGGAGCAATGAACAGAAGATACGAAAGATCATGGAAACCCTTGGCATAGAGGCTGTCGAAGTGCGTGGGGAGGAGGATGAGGATGTCAGGGGATATATGCAACCAAGGAGCACCCGGTGGGTGGAGGTAGACCTGCCCCCTTCCATCATCTCATTGCGCCTGGAGATGGAGGGCATCATTACAGAGAAAGCCACGATGTTCGAAAGGCTTGGGTTGCTTGGGAGAACGAGAGCACTATCGAAAAAGAAGCTCATGGCCATAAGGAAAATGATAGATAACGCGAGTGGTGGGTGGAAGTACTCCGCACTCTCGAGATATGCTGAGCTGTTCAACCTGGTTCATGCGCACGAACTGCTTGAAACGCAGGGTATTGGAACCTTTTTAGAATTCTTTAAACGGATGGAGGGGCGGAAAACAAAGAGCAAGGCGGTGCAGCGAATCCTAAATGATAAGAGAGTGCTGGGGCTTATCGAACGAGCGAAAGATATCCAAACAGAGCATCCAAAGCTCATAAAACTTGTTGAAATAATTGGGGAACTGCAAGGAAAGACTATCATCGTATTTGTCCAATACAGGGACCAGGTGATGCGAGTTGCTGACGCCCTCGGGAAGCTTGATGGCATAAGGCCCGTGAAGTTTGTTGGGAAGGGAAAGGGCGTCTCTCAAAAGGACCAGAAGAGAACCATTGAGCATTTCCGAAATGGCGACTACAATGTGCTCGTTGCAACGCAGATAGGCGAGGAGGGGCTTGATATACCCTCTGTAGACTGCGTAATCTTTTATGAACCGGTCCCTAGCGAGATAAGAAGCATCCAGCGAAGGGGGAGGACTGGAAGGACGCGAGCTGGAGAAGTAGTGGTATTAATAACTAGAGGAACGAGAGATGAGACTTATTACTGGGTTTCGAGAAGGAAGGAAAAACGGATGAAAAACATAATAAACAGAATGCAGAAAACACCAGTTAAAAGGAGAGGCCGGAACATTCAGGCTGTTGGGAAAGATAAAAAACAACAGATGAGCATAGTTGATTATGTCTAGAGGTGCTTTGTTGGATTTACAAGGGCTTTCAACCAAAGAGGCTGCTAATCAGTTCAAGAAATATGGGCCCAACGAACTTGAGAAGAAGAGGCGGACCAACGCCATTGAATTATTCCTAAACCAGTTCATGAGTTTCATAATAATCCTTTTGGTCATAGCTTCTGCAGTCTCCTTCTTTGTTGGTGATTCGCTGAATTCTGTTGCCATATTGGTTGCGGTCATGCTGAGTGTGTCATTAAGTGCGATACAGGAGTACCGCGGGGAGCGCGCCATGGAGTCTCTCATGAGGATGACTGCTACGAAAGCCAGAGTCATGCGGGATGGAGAGGAAGAGATATTGGAAACCCGTGAGCTTGTTCCTATGGATGTTGTGGTCCTCAATGAAGGCGACAAGGTGCCAGCGGATGTTGAGCTCCTGAAGTCCACTGGGCTTGTTGTCGATGAGTCGATGCTCACAGGTGAATCTGTCCCTGTTGAAAAGGATGCTGTCTTGAAGGATGAAGGAAGGCTCCTGTATATGGGAACTGTTGTGACGAGGGGTGTGGGAACCGGGATTGTCATTGGAACTGGGATGAGAACTGAGATGGGGCGCATCATGAAAACAATACAGGTGAAGGAGGAAAAAACGCCATTGCAGAGGAAACTTGACTGGCTTGCCGGAAGGATTGGCATTATCGGCATGATGGCGTGCGCGATTATATTCGTTATTGGAATTGTAGCCTACCCTGAGATTCCAACTGACGAGATGTTCCTTATTGCAATCACCCTTGCGGTTGCATCTGTCCCGGAAGGCCTGCCCACAACTGTTACAATAACCTTGGCTATCGGGATGAAGAGGATGGCTGCGAGGAATGCGATTGTCAGAAAGCTCCTAGCTGTCGAATCGCTTGGGAGCATCACTGTCATATGCAGTGACAAGACTGGAACAATAACGAAGAACATGATGACTGTTAAGAGTGTCTTCGTTGATATGCAGTATGTGAAAGTAACTGGAGATGGATACGATGGTCCTGGCAGGCTGCTCGCGGATGGGAAGGTCGTTGGGAAACCAAAAGGAACCCTGAAGATGTTGCTTGAAACATCCATCCTATGCAATACTGCGGGGATAACAAGGGTTAATGGAAGGGCTGAGGCCATTGGAGACCCGACAGAGGTCTCTTTGCTTGTGTTGGCTGAGAAGGCTGGCATCGATTACAAGGTCCTGCGGAAGAAGAACGTCGTTGATGGAGACCCGCTCTTCGATACTAGAAAAAAACTCATGGTGTCCATCAATGGTGTCGGGAATATGCGCATGGCATTCGTCAAAGGGGCATTCGAGGAGATTATAGATAGATCCAGCACTGTGGTGGTTGGGGGGATTCAAAGGCGCATGAGTAGGGAGTATAAGAAAACACTCTATGAACAAAGCGAGGTGATGGCTGGACAGGGCATGAGGGTGCTTGCATTCGCCCAAAAGAGACTGAAAACCAACTCACGCGATACTGGGAAGGGCCTCGTTCTTCTTGGTCTTGTGGGTATGGTTGACCCCCCAAGGGAAGAGGTATCGGATTCGGTGAAACGCTGTAGGGAAGCGGGCATAAGGGTAGTCATGATCACTGGGGACAGCCCTATAACTGCGAAGGCAATTGCAACAGAGGTTGGGATTTTCAGGGAAGGAGACCGCATTGTCACTGGGATTGAGCTTGAAAGGATGAATGACCGGGAGCTTCGGGCTGTATCCCGCTCAGTAAGCGTTTACGCGAGAGTGGTTCCAGAGGATAAGTTGCGCATCGTAAGTGCCCTGAAGTCAGGGGGCAATATTGTCGCCATGACTGGCGATGGTGTTAATGACGTGCCTAGCCTCAAGAAAGCAGACGTCGGGGTTTCAATGGGGTCGGGAACGGATGTTGCAAAGGAGGTCTCTGAGATTGTTTTAGCGGACGATAATTTCGCAACGATTGTCAAGGCAGTGGAATACGGCAGAAATATGTATGATAATATCCGAAATTTCGTTCGTTTTCAGTTTTCCACAAATGTCGCTGCTGTTGCTACTATGTTTATTGTGCCTTTCTTCCCGTTTATGCGCTTGCCGCTCCCATTCACGCCTCTGGGCCTCCTATGGATAAATATCATCATGGATGGACCTCCTGCTCTTGCACTTGGGATGGAACCACCAAGAGTGGGAATCATGAAAAGAACGCCCAGGGACCCAGAGGAGAGCATCGTTTCCGGACTCATGCATGGAATCCTGGTAACTGGAGCAGTTATGTGCATAGGAACGATACTGCCGCTTGTCCTGTCGCTCAAACGCGCGCCTGAGGAGGCAGCAACTATAGCTTTCACTGGTTTCGTTGTGTTTCAGCTCTTCAATGCATTGAACTGCAGGTCAAACAAGGAATCCTTGTTCTCGAATTTCTTCAGGAACAAATACCTCATGTTGGCGCTTTTAGCTTGTGCCGTGCTTCAGGTGTGCATAGTATATCTGGAGCCCCTTCAGAAAATATTCAAAACAACTGCAATCGGATTTGGGGACTGGATTCTGATTATCCTTGTGGCTGGCTCAGTGCTTGTGGTTGAGGAGATTAGGAAATTCTTTGTTAGGAAGAGTGATGTTGATGACGTTCAATGCTGAGAATGTTTCCAAACTCATACGGAAAAGGATTCGGGAGTATGTAAAGGAATCAGGATGTAAGGGGGTGGTTATTGGCGTGAGCGGCGGAGTTGATTCTGCTGTTTGCGCTAGCCTGGCAGTTAAGGCCCTTGGGAAGAGGAACGTTTTTGGTATTATAATGCCAAAGGGGGAAAAACTGGCATCTGGTGATGTGCGAGATGCCATTGGGTTGTGTAAGAAATTGGGGATTGGACACCGTGTATTGGATATTGGGGGGGCGGTTGATGAGATTGGACGACTCTGCGGAACCGGTGTCTGGAAGGACAGAATCATCATGGGGAACGCTGCTGCCCGTGTCCGCATGACCGTACTCTACTCTTTTGCTTATGACCGGAAGTATCTTGTGCTTGGAACTGGGAATAAAAGCGAACTGCTGCTTGGGTACTTCACAAAGTATGGAGATGGAGGTGTTGATTTGCTTCCTCTTGGAGACATTTATAAGGGGGATGTGCTCAAATTGGCAAAGGCTGTTGGCGTACCAAAGAGGATAACTGGAAAGGCCCCGAGTCCGAATTTATGGGAAGGACAGAGTGACGAGGGGGAGCTCGGTTTCAGTTATGCGCTCGCAGACAGGATATTATCCATGTTCCTTGAATCTGGGATGGATGGAAATGAAATAACCCGCAGAACTGGCGATAAGAACACTGTGAGGAGCATATATGATATGGTAAGGCGTTCTTCGCACAAGAGAACTCCGCCGAGAATACTATCCATGAAATTGGGGTTGTGGCAATGATATTGACAATGGGAGAGGTGTTGATTGATTTCATAGGGAAGGGAGATCTCTCTGGATGTAATGGATTTGAGAAGTGCTTCGGTGGGGCGCCCGCGAACGTGGCGAGAGGACTCGCGAAATTGGGGTCCGAGGTTGGAATGCTTGGAATGGTAAGTGATGATGGGTTTGGCAAGTTCTTGTACGATACATTGAAGGAAAGCGCTGTGGATGTTAGGGGCATCGTTGTAAGCAAGAAGAGGAAAACTAGGCTTGCGTTCGTTTCAGTGAAGGGAGATGGTGAGAGGGACTTCGCATTCTACAGTGAGAAGTGCGCAGATGAGGGTTTTGGGCCCGAAGATATTGATGCGGGATATGTGGGTGGGGCGAGAGTGCTTCACTTCGGATCGATTGGAATGATTAGTGAAACTGGAGAACGTGCTACGATGAAAGCTGTTGGGATCGTAAAAAAGGCTGGTGGCAGGATTTCGTATGACCCGAATCTCAGGCCGATGTTGTGGGATAGTGAGGATGAGATGTTGGACACCGCAAGGAAAGGTCTTGGGGTTGCGGACATACTGAAAGTTGATGGGGATGAGCTAAAGGCCATTACTGGAGAGGATGGTTTGGAACAGGGGGTAGAGAAACTTCCGAAAATGGAGTTGGTGTGCGTAACGTTGGGAAGGGGGGGGTGCTATTATTACCATAAAGGAGAACTGGAGAGAATAGACGCGTGCCCCGTAAAGGCTGCTGACAGCACAGGTGCTGGGGACGCATTCATGGCTGGATTGCTTTTTGGCATCACAAATGATTATGGGGTGGAAAGAAGCGTTGGGTTTGCGAACGCCGCTGGTGCTGTTTCGACATTAAAACGTTTCCCATCATTGAAAACTGTTAATGAATTTATGGATAGGTGATCGTATGAAAGCGGCCGTATGGAAAGGCATTGAGAGGATTGATATCGAGGATATTGCTGTTCCCGAACCACGAGATGATGAAATACTTGTCAAGGTCGGAGCATGTGGCATATGTGGAACAGATATGCACATATATTATGGGGAGATGGCGTATGCAAAACCGCCCGTTGTTCTTGGGCATGAGTTCGCAGGTATCGTTGAGGGTGTTGGAAAAGAGGTAAAGGATATACGAAGTGGGGATATGGTTGCCGTGGATCCAAATGCCTCGTGCAATCATTGCTATTATTGCAGGAATGACATGCCCAACCAATGCATACACTTGGATCCGTATGGTGTTGTGAAGAACGGAGGGTTTGAGGAATACTGCGTCATAAGCGAGGTTGGAGCAGTTGGATTGAGGAAGAGGGTAACTGCTGAGCAGGGGGCGTTCATAGAACCGTTATCCTGTGTGTGCCATGCTTTTGACAAGATAAAGATGAAACCAACAGATACTGTGTCGATAATTGGCTGTGGAACTATTGGGCTCCTCATGTTGCAGATGGTCCGTGCCCATGGAATTGAGCGCATAATCTGTACAGACATCAGAGAGAAGAACCTGAAGATTGCAAAATCATTGGGAGCGAGCCATGTGTTCAATCCAAAGGAAGTAAACCTGAAAAAGGAGGTTGGGTCCATTGCAAAGGATGGAGTTAGCCTGTGCCTGGATGCCTCTGGAAACGTGAACG
>JBDRKD010000028.1:0-8136 GCA_043814255.1 Microcaldota archaeon | reverse complement strand
TTTGATCATATTGTTACAGGTAACAGACCGGTTCTTGATGATGGGCGAGTAGTGCTGGGAGAGGATGACAGACCGGTGACGACACGGGAGAACCACTATTGGGGTAAAGTGCCTGATTTGGATGAGAGGATAATCAGAAAGGTTGGAGAGTATATTTTCACAGCAAAGGGAGCTCTCAGAACTGCTGGAGTCACACTTGGCACCGGATCTGCGTGGATTATTGGGAAAGCAGCCTTCACTGGAACAAATGTGCTTGAGGATGTCAAGAATCTGGCAACAGGTCTTTTCCAGATGGCATATGTCAATCCAGTCACGACTGCGGTACTCGCGGTTGCATGGGGTGTAGGATACTTCGTATACAAGCACGCCATTGGGAAGAAGCCGCACAATCTCGGTGTCTTGCCGAATGATGTGGAGCAGGCTCCTGTAGATAGAACTCAACGAACAGGTAGGCCGGTGTCTACAGGCCTAGACATTGATTCTGTAGATGGAACCCAAAGGGCTGATAGGCATATGCCTACAGATCTCGATGTTGATGCTTTGGATTGGAATACATTCAGTAACGCGTTCCCTGGGGTGAGTAGTAGAATGGATGAGCCCGTGGATAGGGGAGAGATTGTGAGATTTGTCAGGGGAGGCATAGACACATATAAAGAGGATATAACTTTTGATAGGGATACCGCGGAAGTTACGCTTGATAACGAGAGAATAAGCGAGATCGATCCGGCATTCCATGATTTCTTGAATAGGAGGGCTGAGGCTGAGCTGGGAACTGCGGCATCTGTTAGGAGTGCAGATGTGCATGCAACTGATGCGGTGAGTGACGGTGGGGCTGTAGTTAGTGATAGATTAGACTCCGCACCTGGTGATGTTGCTCAGCCACCTAGGAATGCAGGAGCAGATGATATTGAAGTGGTTAGCGGGTTCCCACTAGAACCGGTTACTGGTGAACAGCCAGTTATTGGAGAAACTGAAGTTCCATTTGACATTAGTGACCTGATAGATACAAAGGTGGTTGAAGAGAATCAAACTGGAGATGTAGGCACTGATGGACCTTCTAGGGAAACTTCGTTGTCTGAAATCAGTGGAATACTCGCTGAGATGGCTCAACGTGGTGAACGAACAGTTACTGGAGAAACTATTTCGCCTGATATTAGTGAACTGATGGATACAACAGTAGTTGAATTGCCTTTAGAGGATAGAGTGAGTGATGCGCTTGGGCAGTGGGAACTCATAAAGATCTCAGGTGCTGAAGAGCAGGGTAACAGGATAGGGGAATTGCGAACCTTGGTGGAGAAACTCGATGGATTGATGAAGGAAACATTAGATGATACGTTAAAATCGGGGTTGTATTTAGGTGTGTTTACTGCAAAAATGGATGCCGAGGAACTCCTTCGTAGTTTGGAACACCCTGGTAGACCAAAGCGTCCTGGGCCTGGAATATAGGTGAAGGACTTAACCCTCAATTACCTGTATGCATTGCACTGGGCAGGCGCTTGCAGCCTCTTGGTTGCATCCGACCTCGTCGAGTTCTGTCTTTAATGGCTTTGCCTTGTTGCTCTCATCCATCTCCCAGTTATCTGGACAAACAGAAACGCATGCTCCGCAGCCTATGCACGCATCCTGGTCTTGTTCTATCTTAACCGCCATAAGGTATCACCAGATATTGATTGCTGTGAAAAATTTAAATGTCCTGCGCTCATTTCTGCCAGGGCTTTCCAGTAACTGTTCTTGCGGTCCTGTGGTTTGTTGCTTTTGTGGCGTAATAATGGAAACCGTCTGGCTCGCATTCTGAGCGAAGTAGGTTGTGTATCAAACCCCTGCCGGTCACATTATAAGCAGTTACCCCAACCTCGTCCCCAACAACTGCATCGAACTTGAATGACAGGTATACATATGCCTGGGATTTTCCGTCTTCAATCATGAGAATTGATTTTTTTGGGTAGTTGCAGTCCTTCTCGATGCGCAGGACCTTTCCCTTGATGCTGCTTGTTGGACCATAGAGGAAATCATAATCTATCCACGTGTTGCTGTGCAATATCCAATACCCGCCAAGACCAACTAGTAGGATGAAGAATGTTAGGTATATGTACCCAAGACCGACGTTATCCTGTCCCTTCATAAAAAGATTTTCGCTGGATTGGTTTTAATTCTTAACTGTTGTTATGTGCATGTTCTCATAGATGGGTCCAGTGGGGGTGAGAGTACTCTTCTTTAGGTGGAGAGACTTAACAGTACATTCGCCAAAAAACTCATTCGTGCGTTTATTGAGAAGCTCATCGATTTCTACCTTGCCCCTTGTCCTTGAAACCCAATTCAGAGAGCTTTGGCCTTAACCTACCATGTATTGATTCCAATTCTGGGCTGTGAGTACCCACCCATATCACGCGGATGAATTTCCTTGAGGGGAATACGCCCAAATTACTGAACGTCAATTGGAATGGGGAAAATCCGATTGAGTCCATTGCCTGGGAAACTCTTTGCACCGTTCGCTCATCTATCTCCCCAAGGAATTTGAGCGTTATATGCATGTTCTGCGGCTTCACCAACTTGAGCCCTGGGGGGAGCTCTTCCTGGACCTTTGAAAGCCTCTCAATTATTTCGTTTGGGATTTCGACTGCGATGAACGCACGCATGCCAACACCTCATGGCAGATAAATCCAGAGTACCCCAAGGGCGCCCACCCCTATGAGGAGGATTCCCACTATGACCCGTGCCTCTATCCCAAGTATGTGGGTCACTTTTCCTTTCTTGTTCTTCTTTATGAGGTCCATAACCTGATGGTGGTTGTAATGTTAATAAAACTAGTTTTCAAACCATGGAGTTATGGTATAGCCTCTTTTTTCAACCCAAAGGTAGAGTGTGGGGATGTTTGGGTATATGTTCTGGTGAATGTCTTCTGAATAAGTGTGGTATATTGATGAGTTGAACTCCTTCTCAATCGCCCGCGATTCCAATCGGCGCATAATGAAGTATCTCTTTGCCTCTTCCCTGTGGTTCTTGAAACCCCTGTGTTTAGATGCTTTTTCCAATTCCCCGTGATTTGGTATGTCACGCCATTCGGAATCAGTGAGTTTTTTGAATTCAGTAAAAATCGATTTGTTGGATAGGCCATGCTTCTTCCAAAGCTCGTTTAGGAATATGCTCTTAAACCCATAGCCATCCATTTTTTCTTTTATTCTGTTTAAGTATCTGGTGTAGTTGCTCTTGGGGTATCCATTCAATCTTGCGTGTTCGTCAGCAAGTATAAAAATGAACTCCGGTCCTGGCTTGTATATTCTCTTGATCTCTGAGTCCAGCTCTCTAAATTTATTCAACGCAGAGATGTCTTTTTCGTCTATGTTATCCTTATCCGAAGCACCCCATAACCCCACCAGACTTATTGGCTTGCCTGCATCAATGGATTTATGGATTATTTGGGCCATCTCATCCTCTTTGTATGGTATATCCCTTGAAACATTGCGGTTCGAGAATAGCCTTATTATTCTGTCCTCGATTCTAGGCTTGATAAATTGGGGTATGTTGGATTTCAACAGCCATGGATATACTGTCCTCCAAGTGTGTGTTGCCCTTTTTAATGCAGGTTCAGAGACTGTCAATTTCTTATTCCAGAAGGGTATGAGGTACTCGAACAACCCTTCCTGGTTAAGTAACTCAGGAAACTCCTTTTTGAAATACTCCAGTGATTCCTTTTTGTTTTTCTTGATGAAGTTGATTGATTCCTTTACTGCAACAAGGAATGACCTTATGGCCTGATCGTATTTTGGATCTAGATTATCGGAGATGCTTATGCCAGTAAACAAATAATCTCCAAATTTCTTATCGAAACGGTAGATTATGTGACCCCCTTTGTCAACAAGATCATAAGCATATCCTGGTGTGACGATAGCAATATCGAACCTCCTGTTCTTTAATGATGGGATCGTGTCGAGATATTTAATTGGAATCAGTTCTTTATTTGGAAAAAGCTCTTTCATCAGAGTATTGGTCGTGGAATACTCCTGAAATGTTCCTATCTTGTAATTTTCGAAATCAGTTAATTTTTCGATCCCAATATTTGGGTTTATGGTTACTGCGACTACGGGGACCTTTCCTATGAGTTGTCCGATAATCTTTCCTTTAATACTAAATTTTTTCTCTGTAAATGTAAAGATGGGGTCTGCAACTCCAATTTGGGCAGAACAGTTCAATAGGGAGTTATAGGTGAGGTCATCCCCTCCTGTGGAAATGAACTCCACATCCAGTTTATGGGTTTTGTAGATGCCATGTAAGGATGCAAGGTATATCGGGAAATAGATGGGTAGTCTTCCGAATTCAGCAACCAACAGCCTCGTTTCTTCAGGGTTTTCGTCTATCTGAGTTAAGTTCTCTTTGTTCACTGTCCTTCTCCATGCTTCATGTAGTTTATCGAATTTGAAAGTTTTGTATGTCTGAAAATAAATGACTTCTTCTTCAGTCATGAGGCCGTATCTGTTAACTGTGTTCTTGTCAAGCTTCGTTGCTTTTCTTTTGGATAGCACTGATTTCGCAACTTCTCCGTCCTGGGCCCTGTAATTGAAACCAACGTCCATTCCAGCGCCATTAGAGAAAGCGATCTTGTATCTCCAAGCAATATAATCCGGGAGGAACTCCTCTGCAACTTTCCGCAAGATGTATTTCGTGAGCACCTGGTGATTCTCTCTCTTTATCTTTAATTTACCGTCAATCTTAAGCACAAAATCCACAACTTTCGTGTCAAAAAGAGGTGCGCGGGTTTCCAGTGTGTGTTTCATGCTGGTTCTGTCCACCCTGACGTTATGACCCCTCTCCATATCATTTGTCATTAATAGACAGCCTTTGTTGATGTTGTCGTCTTTCAGACTGGAGAATTGATTATAACCAGCAAAAAGCTCATCAGCAGCCTCTCCAACAAGAGCAATCCTGTAACCAGCTCTCACAACTGCCTTGCTCAGTATGTCCAGGGCAAATGATTGTCGTATTACCTGTGCCTCGTAGAGCTCGAGGTGATAAATAAGATTCTCAAATTCTTCTGCGTAGTCAACATCCGGGTAGACTACATGATATTTGTAATTGTTGTCTCCACATAATTTTATGGCTGCTTCGTAGTCAGGGGAGCCTGGTTTTCCAAGGATGAATGCCGTTACATCCTTGTGGAACCTCGATGCGATTTCCATTATCAGGCTGCTGTCGACACCTCCGCTGAGCAACACTGCGACAGGCAAATCAGTATCAACCCTTTTTCTTACTGCCTCAACAATCAGTCTGGTTAATTCTCTTTTTGCATAGCTCTCGTCTTTCACTGTATTACTATACTTCAGTTCATAATATCTCTTGAGCTTACCGTTATGCATGTAGTGGCCCTTTGGGAATGTGTGCACTTCTTTTATTGAATCGAACTGTACGAGCTGTTTTAGTTCGGAAGCGAAATAGTATCCGTCTCCATTCTTAGCATAGAACAGGGGCTTTACCCCAAACCTGTCCCTTGCAACGAAAAAATCGTCTTTTTTTGCATCATAAACAACAAATGCGTACATCTCGGAGTCTATGTGCTGTATCATGCCAGGGCCGTATTCCTCGTATAAATGGGCAAGGACTTCGGTGTCACAGTCTGTTTTAAATCTGTGGCCCTTTTCCTCAAGAGACCTTCTCAGCTCCTTGTGGTTGAAAATCTCTCCATTCTGAACAGCATAAACAGTGTTGTCCTCGTTGGGAAGTGGTTGTTGCCCCTGTGCCCGGTCGACTATGGGCAACCTGTTCGCACCGATCCCGGCTTCCTCAAATACCCTTAATTCAAAGTGGTTGGTACCTCTGTGCTTTATCTTATCAAGTGAATCGTGTAAAAACCCCTCCTTGTCCTTGTATGTGCCAAAAACTGCGGTTATGCCACACATGGTATCCTCTTAGAACAAAAACATTTTTATTATGCGTGAACTAAATTAAGGTTATGAGAGGGGCAGTAGGGGTCACAATCCTGTTCATGATGCTTGCAGTATACGCTACTGATCTGGTTATTTACGAGCCCTTGGCAACTGTTGTCTCGGATGGGGATGTTGTTGATCTCGGGACCGTCGGACCTGGGCAAACTGCTGAGATTATTGCTGAAGCCATAATAAAGGAAGGTGGGATTCAGGGGAAAGGAGGAATCCTCGATCAGTTGACGTTCGTATCCGCTCCAGATGGTTGGGAAGTGGTACCCAGCGAGCTGTATGGCTCCCCCATGAAGGCGATAGTTAAAGTGGCCAAGGATGCTGAAGATGGGGAGTATATCCTCTCAATGAAAGCTGTTGATGAACCCCCGGGGGAAGGACTCGGAGATGTTTCGTTTAAAGTCAAGGTAAGGGTCAGCAAGGATGTGCTCTCGGTTGATGTGTGGCCAGATAGGATTGTCACTGGGGCAGGGCAACCGGCGGGCTACTATGTGAAGATTAGTAATAATGGGGTTGCGAGCGACGTGTTTGAGGTAAGTTCGGAAGGGATGCCTCTTTGGGATTATAAGAAAATTGTTTTCGTTCCAAAAAAATCATCGAAGATTATCAGGTACGAGGTTGCTGGGGAAGAGGAACAGACATATGACATTACGCTGAAAGTAAGTGCTCCGTTCTCCAGCGAACTCCTCAGGGCAGAGAAGGATGTTGTCATAGAGATAAACACCAATGTTGTGTCAGACCTCCAGGCCACTGGACATGGACTTCTCCTGTTCCCGATAGTGGAACAGCCGATATACAGCATAATGGGGCTTATTTCCAACCTCATATTCGGGTAATCCAATGAAAACAATTGCGGCTAAGGAGGCCGCGCGTCTGATTCTAAATGATCCCATCAATGTTAATTTGGAGAGGTTGAAGAAAGACCTTAGCCTAAAGTATAGAATCAAGATACTTAAGAATTCAGAGATACTTGGAGAGATACCTGTAGGGAAGAGGAATAAGGATGTATTGAATCTCCTCCGCTTGAAATCAGTAAGGACAATCTCGGGCATAGCGAATATAGCGGTCATGAGCAAACCGATGCCCTGCCCCGGGAAATGCATATATTGCCCAGGCGGGGTTGAATCCCCTAAAAGTTACACTGGGGACGAACCGGCTGCCATGCGGGGCGCGCAGAACCAATTTGATCCGTTTAAACAAGTGAGCGCCAGGTTGAGGCAGCTCAGGAAGATAGGGCACCCCGTGGATAAATGCGAGCTCATAATAATGGGCGGAACTTTCAATGCTCAAGATTGGGGATATCAGAGGGGTTTTGTGAAGGGATGCCTAGATGCGATGAATGGAAATAGATCGGACTCTCTTGAGGAAGCCAAGAGGAGGAATGAGCAAGCACCTTCTAGGGCCGTGGGAATAACGTTTGAGACAAGGCCTGATTTTGCAGGTGATGAACATATAAACCGGATGCTGGGGCTTGGGGCAACAAGGATTGAATTGGGCGTGCAGACACTGAGCAACAGGGTTTATGCGAAGGTTCGGAGGGGGCATTCGGTGGGTGAAGTGGTGCGCGCGACAGAACTGTGCAAAGACTCTGCTTTGAAAGTATGCTACCATATGATGCCTGGCTTGTTCTCCACCCCTAAAAAAGATGTATGGATGTTTAGGAAACTGTTCTCTGACCAGAGGTTTAAACCAGATATGCTCAAGATATATCCGTGTATGGTGGTGAAGGGAACAGAACTCTATGAAATGTGGAAGCGGGGGGAATACGAACCATATGATACTAAGACTGCCGCAGAAGTACTTGCAGATGCAACCAGATACATCCCGCCATATGTACGAGTAATGAGGGTCCAGAGGGATATCCCAAAGAAAAGAATCGAAGCCGGTGTAATGCATAGCAATCTGAGGCAGATTGTTGAAAAAAAACTGGCTGAGAGGGGCGAATCGTGTTCGTGTATAAGGTGTAGGGAGATTGGACTCAGAAGCCTGAAACAGGGGGTTAGTGCTGATGCCGAGAACGCAACGTTGTGTAGGGCGAATTACAAAGCTTCTGGAGGAGAGGAGATTTTTCTGAGCTATGAAAGTGAGGGGGGACTCTTCGGTTTCATCAGGCTTAGGATTCCACAAAAGCCTTTCAGGCCCGAAATAGATGATGGAACGGCGCTTGTTAGAGAACTCCACATATATGGAGAGATGCTGGGCATTGGGA
>JBDRKD010000027.1:0-12762 GCA_043814255.1 Microcaldota archaeon | reverse complement strand
GTGTTGTGTTTCTAGGAATGTTAGGACGCGTGCTACGTGGGAGAAAATCATGAAATTATGTTTGAAAAAAGGATTTGGTAGGTGGTTTTAATGGGAGTAGGCACTGCTGCAAAAACAGAGGTAACCGGTCATCTGAGTTTTCTTGCAAAAACATTGTTTCAACAACCTGTGACTGGTGTGGCTGATTGGTTGACGAACACCGCAGTTTCGCTCATATTTGTTGGGTTGGTTGGTGGTGCCGCTGATACTGGCGTCAGGCTTATCACTACAGAGAAGGGCACATACGAGAATGGCGGTTTCTCAATAGGGGGAGCTATCCGAAGTGATACGGAGTTTGGCGAACACTTTGGTACCAGTGCACAAAACGCCGGAGAGGATGTTTTGACTGTTTATATCGGTGCAGGCAAACTCCTCGGGAACCTAGTTATTGGGGCCATAAAGGCGTTTGATGATGATCCAGGGACCAATGACAAGGGCGATAAGAAAGACACGGACAAGAAATACAGGTTTGGAGCAGCAATCCAGCCAGCAGGAGATGTTCCTGTAATGGCAAAAAAGAACAACATGCCTTCAGGAATGACACTAGCATCTCTTACCAAGAACGACAGGACATCCAATAGGATGGCAGTTAAGCACATGAGACCGAACACGAAGGCACCTATGAGGACGCACAAGACAGGAAACGGCGCTCGCGTATTCGGTTAGGGGTGACTTTTCTTGAGTTTTCAGGAGCACATGCGGCAGCATAAGAGTGGAGGCCCGGTTCAATCAGGTTCAGGTGCCGGTGGCGGATTCAGAGACTTCATGAATGCACACAGGGTCAGTGCTACTGCTGCAGCCAATAGCGTGACCGAACACACAATTTCAATTACAAACGACATAAGCGCAAGAGCCGCTCGAAAGAAAACTGAATTAGAGATAAGGGACGATCCAGTGCTTGCTGTAGAGAAGAAGAGAAAGAGGGAGAAGTGGAAGAATACAGGAAAATGGGCTCTTTCTAAAGTAACGAGAGGAAAGTTAGGGGCAACCCCTCAGGATGAAGATGGGGAAACCGCAGACCTAAGTGGACAATCCCCAGTGCTTGCAACAAACGCACCCGAAACACACCCAGGAACCACGACTGGTCCCGAACAACAGTTCTGGGATTCACTGAAACCCAAAAAGGAACCAGGTAAAGTCGAACGGTTTACGAATTGGGCGTTAGGGGAAGGAAACCCGGTTTCCTACTTGTTGTTTGAAAGAAATAGGGCCCCGGATAGTAATGACATGATTTTCGATTCAGATGATGCAGAACGCATAAGGGCAATGCATAAGGAAGGCGCGGAAAGGGCAGATAGAGACCGTGAAGCTAGGGGCAGTATACTTAAAAGAGCAACTGATGCTGTAAGGGACTTCGGTAAACCGAAGATAGGGAACTCAGAAGGATGAATGCCTCGGATTCTGTCAGCCTCATCAAAGCATGGCTCAGCGGTTGTTCATATCGTCACAGGCCATTTACTTTACTCACAAACAATTAAATCTCTTTCATGGGTAATTACTCACATATGCGCATAAACTATTGCCTGATGTTTGCACTCCTAAGGTTGGGCGCTCACGAGAAGCACCTATGTGTCTCCACTGGGGAACTCGCGAGAATTCTTGGTGTATCACAGCAGACCACTTCACGCTGGCTCATAGAGTTCGAGAAAAATAGGTTCATAAGCCGCGATAGGTCTGGGTTGAGGCTCACAGCAAAATCAATCTCTGAACTGAGGTCCCTAAGCGAATTGATTCTTGGATCACTTGACTCAAAAAGGAAACTGAAGCTCAAGGGAACAGTCATCTCTGGCATGAAGGATGGCAAGTATTACATGGGGTTTGGAGAATACAGGAAGCAATTCAAGCAGAAGCTCAGTTTCGTTCCTTATTCTGGAACACTCAATATAAAAATAGATGACTTGGAGGCGAAGCTCATACTCGCTGATAGGAAGGGAGAGACAATAAACGGTTTCTCACACGGGCAACAGGTTCTGGGGGACATCAAATGTTTCCCATGCATCATAGGGAAGAGAATCAAATGTTTTGTTGTGTTGCCTTCCCGTTCGCATTATGGTCTCGATGTGCTAGAACTGGTCTCCAAGGACAACCTTCGCAAGAAACTGAAGCTAAAGGACGGAGATACCATTGAATTCCAGATATGGCTTGGATAGGCCTCTTTGCACCAATTGCGCACGAAGGGACAGCCTGAAACAATCGAAAGGAACATGCTCAATCTGCAAAGGAATCTTCAACAGGATTAGCGGTTCCCTAAAACAGCTAAGAACCAAAACAAGGGAAATAGATTTCACAACATTCTCAGTCTCCTCAAGAATCCCCCGCGAAATTGAGCTTGCAGAGGAGGAGTTGTGGGATAGGACCGGCATATCCAATGTACTCTCCCTGAAAACAGACCTGAACAGGAGACTCGCTGCAGCAATCGAGAGGGATATGGGGAAGAGGTTCGAGAGGGATTCTCCAGATGTAATGTTACTGTTTGATTTCACCACCAATGAAGTTACCCTCTCCCCACAATCACTATACATCTATGGGCATTATATGAAGTTCTCAAGAGAGCTCGCCCAAACAAGGTGGCCATGCTACTGCAAGGATGGATGTGACCTATGTGGTGGGACAAAACGCAAGCACCTCTCAGTGGAGGACCTAGTTTCAGAACCGCTATTGAAGGCTTTCGACGCCAAGCACTCGAAATTCCACGGGGCAGGCAGGGAGGACATCGATGCACGGATGCTCGGGGAGGGGAGACCGTTTGTATTCGAGCTCGAATCACCGAAGAAAAGGAATCTCGACTTGCAGAAACTGCAGTCAGAATTAAACGCACGATTGAAGGGAAGAGTTGAAATCTCAAGGATGCGCTTCACCTCCCAGGTAATGGTTGAGACCATAAAGCGCGCGAGGCCCGAGAAGTCCTACAGTGCGCTAGTGGAAACGAGTGAACAGATATCTGAAGAACTCCTCACCCGAATCCCAGCTCATGCAACATTGCACCAGAAAACCCCACAGAGAGTGCTGCACAGGCGCGCGGATTTGGAGAGAATCAGAAGGGTGAAGGGCATAAGATGCAAGCTGCTCACAAAGAACACATTCCAGATCAGCATGGATACTGAGGCTGGAACATATGTAAAGGAGTTCATCTCCGGCGACGGTGGGAGAACAAGGCCTAGCATAAATCATTTCATCGGTACCGATGCAGTTTGCAAAGAACTCGATGTTACGGGAATACAGCATTCTTTCCTGAGCGACTACTGGTAACTACGTCCCCATTGGCAGGTTTCCCCCACCGCGTTTCATGAACTGCTCCATCTTCTTCCTGAATCCCCTGTTGTGCTTGAACGCCTTTAGCATCTTCTCCATCTGGGAGAATTTTGAGAGCAATTCCTTAACATCCTCGGGCGTTGTCCCAGAGCCTCTTGCAATCCTTTCAATCCTTCCCCTGTTCTTTTTCAAAAGCTCCGCGTTCTCCCTCTCCTCCTCAGTCATGGAGCCAATGATGACCTCGTATGCTTTGAGTTTATGCTCGCTCTGCTCCATCATTTCTTTCGGGACATCTGCCATCCCAAGCATGGAGAGCACGTTCTTCAACGGGCCCATTTTCTTTGCTGCCCTCAACTGCTCATAGAACGTCTTGATTGTGAACTTCTCATCAAGCATCTCAGGCTTAAGGTTCTCCTGCTCACTTATCTCCTTCACCTTCTCTATAAGGCTCTCTAGATCAGGGAAACCAAGCAGCCTTCCAACATACTTCTTTGCATCAAAAACCTCAAAATCATCCAGTTTCTCACCAACCCCAATGAATGCCACGTTCGAACCTGTCACACCAACAGAGCTCAGCGCTCCTCCTCCTTTCCCACTCCCATCCATTTTCGTAATGATAACGCCGCTCACAGGCACAGCGGTGTTGAACTCCCTTGCCTGCCTCCCCGCAACCTGTCCGATGTCCGCGCTCACAACAAGGAACCGCTCATCCGGCTTCAGAACCCCATCAATCCCCCGCAACTCACCCTTTAATTCGTCATTGAAAGCATTCCTCCCGGCAGAGTCGACAATGAGTACATCCTCTTTGGATTCCTTCACTGCGTTCTCGGCAATCCTGCGGGCGTCTTTCCCATCCTTCTCTCCATAGAACTTCGCCTTTGCGTTCTTAGCAACCTGCTCAAGTTGCTCGTATGCTGCAGGTCTATCCACATCGCAGCACACCACCCCCACAGACAAACCAGCTTTCTTGTAGAAGTGCGCAAGCTTCCCAACAGTGGTCGTTTTCCCAGAGCCATACAGCCCAAGCAACAGAATCCTCTGTTTCTCCAATTTCGGAGAGTGTTTCTCCCCCATCAAATTGGTGAGTTCATCGTAAACGACTTTCACCACATGCTCCTTTGTATTCACTCCCTTCAGCTGCTTCCTATCAAGTGCTTCCTTCTCAATCCTCTTCGAAAGCTCGAAAACAAGTTTGATCTCGACATCGTTTGCAATCAAAACCCTCTGAAGCTCCTTCACAAGCTCCTTAACAGCCCCCTCATCAACTAGCGCTGCCCCTGTAATCTTCGCTAACGCTTTCCGTAAACCAGCTCCCAAGTCCATGAGCTAAGAGAAGGGTTGAAAAGATAATAAAGATATCGCGATCAGTGTAATCCGATACCAATAGTTGGAGAACACAACCACAACCCGATAATTGCTCCGACTTCAATATTTCTTTTTTCTACAATGCAACATATTCCCCTTCTAACGTTTCCCACACCAGCTCCCGGAACCATGCCTTTCATCTTGTGGTTTATGGGAAGAAACCGCCGTTTCCGGCAGTAGAGTAATTTTTTAATGTTTCTAAACATAAATATCCCCCGTGGGCCCGTAGCTCAGCCTGGTTAGAGCGGCAGTCTTATACGACGCGTTCTAGCACAACGTATCTAGGCAAGCTGTAGGTCGGGCGTTCAAAATCCATCCCTTTCTTTTCAAAAAAGAAAGGTCTAGATCAACTCCAAAGAAAACCTTGGTGTTGGTTGAGAAAAGGTCTCTCGACAACCAAAGAAAAAGGATGTGTGTTGAAAAAAGGGATGGGGTTCCCGGAATTCAAAACCCGGAACCCGAGACTGAGAATCGCCCCGGGCCCACTTTCTCCCTATTTTTCCTTCTCAACTATGCCGAACGCCTCAATTCTTATTATTTGCCCCATTATATACATCGGTGTTCGAATGAAGCTGCTTGAATGGATTTTCAAAAGAAACCAGCTCTCAAAAGAAGAGCGGCTCCTCCTGGAGAACATGGGGAGGAAGATACAGGCAAAGCTTGGCAGGCCTTTCTCATACCACCCAATGAGGAGGATATGCTACTCAGATGACAACCTTGTCGCAATAACAACAGCCGATAGGCACCTTTTCCACATATCCCACATGAGAAAAGTAGTGAAGAAAGACCTCCTTTTCCAGAAAACCACAATCGGTGATGCGAAAAACATGTTCCCAAAGAGGCATTTTTCCGCAATAGCAGATGCGCTGAACTGGGACTGCGAGACGTATATGGGAAAGAATGGTAATGCCCCAGCTCTCTTCAAAGCAGGCAGCGTGAACATATGGCTCTCCCCAATACTCATAAAAGCATGATATGCTGAAGGTGGAGTGATGAACAGGATGGACAGGAGAAGCAAGCACACCGTTGTTACCCAAATAGCAAAGGAGAGGATAGAGATACTGTTCAGGCTCGCGCGAGAAAACGCGAAAACGCACCCAGAGCGCTCCAAGCGCTACATCCAGCTTGCGAGGAAAATAGGGATGCGGTATCTGGTGAGGTTCCCAAGGAAGCTCAAGCTCACTTTCTGCAAGGCATGCAGTTCACCCCTCATCCCGGGACATAATCTTAAAATAAGGCTCAACCCAAGGCACAAGTGCGTTGAATATGCGTGCTCGTGTGGTGAGGTTAAGCGCTTCCCCTATAAGCACTCAAGCAAGGGGGGATGCGCCCCCCACAGTTCTGGACGAAAAGCTTAAAATAGTGTTTATGGATAAAGTAGATGCTCTAAGGCTTCTACGAGTATACTTCTCGCAGATTTGATTGAGGTGAGATTTTGGTAACAGTTTACGACGTTCCTGCTAATGCACTCATAGACAAGGTTGCAGGCAAACTCAAGGATACTCAGGAGATATCTCCACCTGCAGGGCTCGCCTACATGAAAACAGGCGCCCACCTCGAGCGGGCTCCCCAGAACAAGGATTTCTGGTATGTCCGGTGCGCTTCACTCCTAAGGAACATATACATTCACGGGGAGACGGGCGTTGCCCGTCTGAGGACCCATTATGGTGGAAGGAAGAACAGGGGCGCAAAGCCCGAGAGGCGTATCGATGCAGGGGGGGCAATCATACGCAGGGCATTGCAGCAGCTTGAGAAGGCAGGTTTCGTGGAGAAGGGCAAAACGGGAAGGAACATCTCAGGAAAAGGAAAGGCACTCCTGGATTCGGCAGCCAAGGAAGTGAAGAGGTGAGGCAGTGTCCGATGAAGCGTTTGAGCAGTCGAAGAACAGGCGAATGCAGGAGCAATACGCTCAGGTACTGAAGGCCCAACAACTCGAGGCTCAGATGAAGACTGTCCTGAAGCATATGCTCGACTCACAGGCATACGAGCGGGCAATGAACATCAGGGTATCCAACCCGGAACGATACCAGCAGCTTGTGTCTCTCCTGGCTTACCTTTACCAGAACAAGCAGATCAAGGAGAAACTGACTAATGACCAACTCAAGAAGTTGCTCGTAAGGATTTCGCCAGAGAGGCGTGAATCAACAATATCATTCAAAAGGAAATTGGTGGTGTGATGAGCAAGGCGAAATCATCTGAGAAAAAGAAACGCCTCGGAAGCGAACTCAAGAAGAACAGGCGTCTGCCGGTGTTCGTTATAGCCAAGACGAATCGGAACATTACGGCGAACCCAAACAGAAGGCATTGGAGAACCAGAAAGCTTAAACTCAAAGTCAAATAGGTGAATCTTCATGGAAGAGTTGGAAAGGATATATGTGGTGCCCCTCGCGAAGGCGTATGAGAAGCCGCGCATCAAGCGCGCAAGAATCGCTACAAGAATATTGCGTTCATTTGTTTCACGCCATATGAAAGTTGAGGAATCGTCAGTGAAGATCAGCTCGATGACGAACAGTGCGATATGGATTTCCGGAATAAAGAAACCTCCCAGAAGGATTAAGATATCCGCAAAGAGGAGCAAGGAAGGCATAGTGAACGTTTATCTTGTTGATGAGAAGGAGCAGATTGCAAAGGCAGCTGAAAAGAAAAAGAAGAAGGAAGGGCCTCCTAAGAAAGAGGAGCCTAAAAAGGAAGAAAAGCCAGGGAAAGAGGAACCTGGGAAGAAGCCGGAGAAGAAGCCAACCGAAACCCCAAAAGTGGAAAAGAAAGAGACTCCTGAGAAAACGGCAAAGAAACCCACCGAGGACAAGCCAGTTAAAAAGAACCAGAAGTACACAAAGAAGAACGGAAAGAAAGAGGTCTCATAATGCACTGCGGGAGTTCCACCTACCATGGAAACACCTTTCTTGGGGCGTTTGGCTGTTCGACGGATCGAGTGACTTTCATTGGGAACGCCCCACAGAAGTTGATGGATTCCTGCCGCGAGATTCTGAAAACAGACATAGTCCATATAACGATAAACAGTTCAGACCTTGTGGGAATCTTCATGTCTGCCAATTCGAACGGAGCGATATTTCCCGAGTTCGTATCAGAAGAGGAGGTCAAACTGGCGAAAGAGGCAGGGTTGAACACCCACATCCTTAGGGGAAGGATGTCGGCAATCGGCAACAACATAATAGCCAATGACAGGGTCGCACTCGTCAACCCGGACATCGAGAAGGGCGAGTTAGGCAAGATATCAGACTGCCTTGGGGTGGAGGCATTCCAGAGGTCCATCGCGGGGTATAAGACAGTCGGTTCCACGTGTGTGCTAACAAACAAGGGATTCATTATCCACAACAACGCAGCTGAAGAACTCAAGGAGATTGAGGAAATGATTGGTTTGGAGGGAGGCATAGGGACTGCCAATATGGGGGTTCCATTTGTCGGAATATGCATGTTCGCGAACTCCAATGGATATATTGCTGGGAAGGAGACAGGCGGTTTCGAATTGCACAGGATTGACGAGGCCCTTGGATTCATAGGGTGAGGTGTTTGGATGGTTGTAACATATGATGACTTCTCAAAACTTGAACTCGTAGTCGGCCAGGTGGAGAATGCAGAACTGGTTCAAGGCGCGGACAAACTTCTCAAACTAATAGTGAACATAGGCGATGAGAAAAGACAGATTATCGCTGGACTCGCGCCATTGTACAAACCCGAGCAGATGGTCGGAAAGCGCATTATAATGCTCATAAACCTAGAGCCAAAAGTTATAAGAGGATTGGAATCACAAGGGATGTTACTTGCGGCGGATTCCCAGGAAGTTTCCCTGCTGACCGTTGATAAGGAAGTCCCCCCAGGAACCAGGATAAGGTGATGTCATGAAATACCAGATAAGCGGAACAATGAACATCAGGCCCAAGCCGAGGCCCTTCACAAAGGTCATAGTGGCAGAAAGCCAGAAAATAGCCATAGAGACGCTCTATGCAGATATCGGCAGCAAGCACAGGCTGAAGAGGACGAGAGTCAAGATTATTAAAGTTGAGGAAGTCAAATAGGTTGGTGGTCCTATGATTGAAGACGATGAGGAAGGTCTCAACCGCCTTGCCCAAGAGATTCAGAATTATCAACAGCAGGGTCAATTCGTGCAGCAGCAGCTGTCATCAATCCAGGCTACACTTAACGAGATAGCGGCCGCAGAAGGAACAATCAAGGGCATCAAGACAGTTAATGACGAGGAAGTGCTCGTTCCGTTGGGTGCAGGCGCGCACATGCAGGCCAAGATTGTCAATCCGGACAAGATTCTTATCAACATCGGAGCAGATGTGATCGCCGAGAAGCCGATAAAGGAAGCGATTGAGATTCTTGGGGAGAGGCGCAAGAGACTCGAGTTAACTCACGATAAGCTTCAGGAGAGCATTTCAGAAATATCAAACAAGCTCCAACAGCTCGACGCGAACGCCAAAAAGATTCTTGCGAAGAAGGGCATGAGGCAGTAGTAGTCCCTGCGCAATCGTGATTCAATGTTCGGTCTACTTAAGAAGAAGATAAGCTCATTTGTTTCCTCTATTGTAGAGAAGAAGGAGGATATCGTGAGGGAAGGGGATGCTGGGAAAGAGGAACTGGAGATGCCTCAGGCTGTGGAGGAGCCTATTCCTGAAACACCAGCCACCCCCGAGCCAGAAACTGAAAAACAAATAACACGGGCGGAGAAACCTGAACAGGTTCAGGCACCAACCGAACTGGAGACGATACCAGAGAAACCGGTTGGCACGAAAGCTGAACCAACCATCGAACAGATTCCAGAAACAAAAGAGCCTATTCCTGATACCCAAGAGGAGCAACTTCCCCAACAAGGGATTTCTGAAGATGAGCCAAAGGAACCAGAACCACCAGAGCTAGGGGGAACAGAACCCGCCCCACAAGAAGAAAAACAAGAACACGAAAAGCTCTCGGAGATAATGGAGAAGAAGCCAGAAAGGAAAGAAGCCCCAAAGAAGGAGAAATTCCCTGTTAACCTCAGTCTTGGAAGCAAGGTCCGCAGCTTCATCTCCAGGGATGTGAACATAAAGGAAGAGGACATAAGCGGCCTCACAGACTCACTCAACCTCTCACTCCTGGAATCAGATGTTGCGTATGATGTTGCAGAACAGCTTGTGGAGGACATAAGGGAGAAGCTTGTTGGAATGCACGTCCCAAAGAATTCCCTTGACACATCTGTGAAGGGCGCTGTTCGCGATTCACTAATGGAGGTGCTCTCTGTTCAGGGCATCGATTTAATGGAAACCATTAATGAGAAGGAGAAGCCGGTGAAGATATTGCTGCTCGGTCCCAACGGCGCAGGAAAGACAACAACGATGGCGAAACTCGCGAGCAAGCTCATGAAGAATGGATACAAATGCGTGTTCTCCGCTTCCGACACATTCCGCGCAGCTGCCATAGAGCAGGCCGAGAAGCATGGAGAGAAACTCGGAGTGCGCGTGATAAAGCATAAGTATGGTTCAGACCCGACGGCAGTTGCGTTCGATGCGGTGAACTACGCGCGCGCCAACAGCATCGAGGTTGTGCTCATAGACAGCGCGGGAAGGCAGGAGACAAACAGGAACCTGATTGATGAGATGAAGAAGCTCGCACGCGTCATAAACCCGGATCTGAAGATATTCGTCGGAGAGAGCATAGCGGGGAACGCGCTTGTCGAGCAGGTGAAGAGCTTCTCTGAAGCTATTGGTTTGGACGGGGTGATTCTAACCAAACTTGATTGCGATGCCAAGGGAGGAACCGCCTTCTCGCTTGCAAGGGCAACAGGGGTCCCCGTGCTCTATTTCGGGGTTGGCCAGTCATACGATGACCTCGTTCCATTCGACCCTGCCTACATAGTGGAGCAGATAATGAGTTAATTTATTATACCCCTGAGACAGTATCATTCCATGGAGAAAACAATCGTTCTGCTCATAATTCTATCTCTGCTATTCGGTTGCACCGGCCAGGAAGAGGCACCAGAACAGGATGCGGACAACTCCACCCAAAAACCCCCTGGCACCCCAACCCTATCCCAGTTGAGGGGATGCGTTCCAGGGCTTTCATTCACGTATGCAATTACCGAAAAGCTAACTTCCACTTCCAGCAAGACCCTGCACAGATATACTACGGTGGCAGGAGAACAGATAAACGGAAAGGAAACAATACTGAAACGCATAGAGGTACTCGATCTTGCGGGAGACAGTTCAATGACTACCTTTTCAAGGGAGTGGGATTCTGCAGATGACTGTGCCTGCCTGAAACGCGAGACCGTTGTGCAATACAATAACCAGACGTTGACAATAGATGAATCATGCCCAGAGGCGTTGCTCTATGTGCCCCTCCCGAAAATCACTTGTGTGGGGGAGGAGCAGGTTTCAGTTCTGGCCTATACTGGAATGGCAAATAGATACGAGCTCTCATTTGAGAACGATGATGCTTCATATACATACTGGGTGTCTGAAGGGATAGATATTCCTGTGAAATCACTCTATAACCTGGACGAGGTAGAGGTTCTCACAGAACTCGCATCATATGGCTAATGTATTATATCTTTCCCTCATTAAATAGTTACATGTTCACAGCAACTGTTAAAACCACTAGGCAACACCAAATTGTGGATATAACCCGCATAGTGGAAGAAGCAGTAGAGGAGAGCGGGACAAAGGAAGGCCACTGCCTTGTATATCTGCCCCATGCAACAGCTGCCATAATTGTGGGGGAATATGAACCGAACCTAGAGCGGGATTACTTACGCTTCTTTTCCGAGTTCGTTCCCAAGAGCGATTATGAACACAACAGAATAGACAACAATGCAGAGGCTCATCTCAAGAGCGCATTCTTCCACTCCGGGAAGGTGCTCCCGGTATCCGAGGGGAAGCTCGTGCTCGGCACATGGCAGAGCATCATGCTCTGTGATTTCGATGGTCCGCGCAATAGGCGAATATGTGTTGTGGTGAAATGATAAAGAGAGTGCTCATACGTTATAACACCTCAAAGAGGACGGCGCTTGTTCTCAGGGGCGAAGTCAAGGATTTTCTCAGGGGGCAGGGAGTGACCATTGTTGACAGGCAGGACCTTCTGCTATCGAAATGGGGTGAGAGCAAAATCCCGCACGTCACCTATTACAGTCGTTCCGCAGGATCCGAGTTCGAGATCGGGGATGATGCGAAATACTTAGTGCAATACAAGGACATCGCACGCAAGGAGAAGGCAGACCTGCTGATCACAATAGGCGGGGATGGGACACTGCTGTTCTACAAGGGTTTCTATGACATGCCGATATTCGCAATAGGGAGCAAAACAAGTTTCCTCTGTCACGCCACAGGGAAGGACTGGAAATCAAAGCTCCTGAAAGTCATCAAGAATCCGAAGAGCGAGGAGCACCCGATGCTCGTGGCCAGGATAGGGAGGTACAAGACAGAGGCGGCGATGAATGAGATATGCGTGAAGAACCCGAGGCACAGGATGCTGAGGTTTGAACTGTCAATAGGCAAAAAGAAATATCTGTTTGGAGCAGACGGAGTCATATTCTCAACATCCATAGGTTCTAGTGCGTATGCATATTCCGCCGGAGGCAAGCAGTTCTCGGAAAAGGACTTCTACGAGATTGTTCCCGTGGCGCCCCACAGGCGCAGCTTCAAACCAATGTTCATAAAGGACGACATCCAGACAGTGCTGAGAATTCACTCAAGGTACCAGCACGATGTCGTTGATATAGTTGTGGATGGGCAAATAATCTATGAGATGGGCCTTAACGCAAGCCTGAGAATATGCAAGAGCAAGCGCTCTGTATTGATGGTAATATGACACACATGAAGAATGCGCAAAGAGGCATAGCCACTGACGAGGTCAAGCTGAGCGCAAGGAGGGAGGGAATCCAGCTCAGGAAGCTCCTCCGTTCCCTGGCAGACGGCAGTACTGTTATCGTTGGAAAAGGGGAGAAGGCAATCCCGATAGGCGCCCTCGCGTCAACAAAAGTAAACGCCAATATAGGGACATCTCATGAGTTCCAGGAGATAGGGAAGGAGAAGTCGAAGCTCGATGCCGCGATAGATGCGGGTGCAGATACTGTTATGGACCTCTCAATGGCATCCCAGGAGGCTGCAC
>JBDRKD010000026.1:0-2352 GCA_043814255.1 Microcaldota archaeon | reverse complement strand
CCGGGATGTGGCTGAGCGGGTTTAAGCGGAAATTTATTTCTTGCAAGAAGCTCGAATCTGTGCCATAATCGTTGTCGAGGCAAAAGCGTTTTGGGCTGAATCATCGCAGTGGTCTTGATATGTTGGAAGGGAATTGAAATTGAAATTTCCTTAGTAGGACCTTAGAAAACGAGATGAAAGTCTTTGTGGGAAACTTGTCAGGCCAGACAACCGAAGAGGATTTGCGTCAAGCTTTTGAGAGTTTCGGCCAAGTCAGATCCATTACCATCGTAAGGGATGAGACCTCGGGCGAATCACGAGGGTTTGCGTTTGTAATAATGCCCTTGGCTAACGAGGCCACAAATGCCATCGAAAAGATGAATGGCAAGGACTTGAGGGGACAGAAGATTAAAGTCGAAAAGAGTCGGACGAAGGCAAAGACTCGTAGCAACAGGCGCAAGCGAAGTGGTTCTGGCACAGGAGGTCGTGCCGATGGAGGCCGAGGAGGAGGTCCTGGCGGTCGTCGTGGCAGACGTCACCACTAACAACTGGTACTTGTCACTCCTGAAAATTCCGTCCTTGTTTATTAACAAGGGTTTACGTACAATTGCCAGTTCTCGAAAAACTACCAGAAATGATACCATAATCAGGAAGAGTTGGTCAAGATGAACATCTGCAAAGTGCTATTTCTTCTATTTCGTGGCTTGTTTGTCAGCCAAAGCAATTTGATCTTAGAAAATCTGACTCTTCGCCAGCAACTGACTATCCAGCAGCGAACAATCAAACGACCCAAACTCAAGAACAAGGATAGGATATTTTGGTCTTGGATCTCTCAGATATGGCCTGACTGGAAGTCAAATCTGATCATCGTGAAACCAGAAACAGTCATAAAATGGCATCGCCAGGGTTTCAAGCTCTATTGGCGTTGGAAATCACGAACAAATAAAGTCGGACGACCCAGAGTTCCCAAGGAAATCCGCAACCTGATCAGGCAGATGTCCCAGGAGAATCTGGCCTGGGGAGCTCCGAGAATTCAATCAGAATTGGAACTGCTCGGCTATGAGGTGGCAGATTCTACTGTGGCGAAATACATGATTCAACACAAGAAACCTCCTTCCCAAACGTGGCGTTCTTTCCTGAAGAACCATGTCAGACAAATCGCTGCAATAGACTTCTTTACAGTGCCAACGGTAACATTTCGCATTCTATATTGTTTCATCGTACTTCATCATAATCGTCGAAAAATTGTTCATTTCAATGTAACTGCCAACTCCAATGCTCGATGGACAGCACAACAGATTATGAATGTCGGAGTTGTCGGTCGAACAGAATGTCGGTGAGCCTACGGGCCCAAGCGATCCGCTGTTTTTGTCCAGCAATACCGGCTGTTACTTCATGATTGCTGTTATCTTCGCAGATTTTTTACAATTTACTTGACGTCCTTAACCCACATGTGCTATAATTCATTAAGCATCCATCGAGGCAGACCTGTGATTCAAGATTGACAATTGAACAGTGTTTTGGCACTGGGTTTTTGGTATTCCAGCTGAGACCGCCAGCTTCTAAAGGGAGATACACAAATGCAGGTACGCCCGTATCATCCGTATTAGGGACTACTAATTGGAGGTAAGAGCTAATGGAGTTAAGCGAAAGCGAAAAGAAATGCTTTGAACTGCTTGTGAAATGGTACAAACAGAAACCGGGCGTTGTTGTGGGATATACGAAGCTAATGGAAGAATTAGGTGTTGACGTCGATACGTGTAAAGCGCTCGTAGGCAAAATGAGAGAAATCCAAGCTGTTACACATGACTATCCTCCCGGATGGCTGGTGTCTGAGGAAGGTGCTTATTTTCGCATAGCAACTCACATAGAGACCGTCTGGCAGGAGTTTCTACAACAGCAGAAAGAAAAGGGGAGTGGAGCTTAGACAGCATTGATTTTGCTGCCTATGACTTGCACTACCGCGACCGGTTGTTTTATAATCGTGGCAGAGAGATGTGGTCACCGGTTGAGGTTCTGCTCGATCGCTCAGCGAAATCGGACCCGATATGAACCTAAATTCATTAGCAGAAAAAAAACCGGATTTATCTCCAGGTTTCAATAGCGGGGGCAGGATTCGAACCTGCTACCCTTGGGTATGGATTTGTCGGTCACTTTTAGGTTGTGCTCGTTTTGCGATGGTCTAAGCCTATAATCTTCTACCGTCAGCAAGAAGAGTAACAGACAAAAACATTCTCAAACTTAGGGATTTTTTGACAAAGATTTTTTAGGGAACCGTTCACTCAAGAAGCACCCCTTGTGTATGACGATATAAGGGAAAGTTCGAACCTATATAAACCCTTATTACACAAGGAGGTGCATTATGTTGAAACG